>DERZ01000013.1:4761-19346 GCA_002361155.1 Porphyromonadaceae bacterium UBA3327
GTCATCATCATCACCACCAAGAAAGGAAAAAGCGGCAAGCCGCAGGTAAGCTTCGCCGCCAACTGGCATGTGAACACCGCCCGCAAGACCCTTGACATGATGGGCAGCGAGGAATACTCCGCACTGATCAACACCTACGGTACCGACCGCGCCAAGTCGCTCCTCGTGGCCGAGAACGCCAATCCCGGAGGCGAATTCGTACCCTTCGACACCGACTGGCAGCGCGAAGTGCTCCGCACAAGCATCTCCCAGGACTACTCTCTCAGCGTGGGAGGCTCGCTCGGAAACGTCCCCTACCGCGTCAACGCATCGTACACCGACAACCAGGGTATCATCAAGACAAGCTCCATGCAGCGAACCACGGCCGGTTTCAACCTCAGCCCTAAGTTCTTCAACGAAACCCTCTCGATCAACGCCAACGCCAGCGGATCATACGTCCGCACCCGCAACAGCGCCGACGTGATGTGGATGGCAGTGGCCGCAGCTCCGGTCAACCCCGTCCGCAAACTGTACCCCACCTCCGGCGACGCGACCAAGGCTCCGCTCTACCAGACCATGTTCAACGGTTACTACAACAACCTCAAGACCACCGGCGAGCCCGAAACATCCACAGACTGGCAGAACCCGCTCCAGCTCCTCAACGAGCAGGAGAACATCGGCAAGACCCTCTCCAGCAACGGTAACCTCCAGATCGACTATGCGCTCTACTGGGTGCCGGAACTCCACTTCAACCTCAATCTCGGTTACCAGGTGTCGAAGAACTGGTCGCACAACACCATAGCCCAGAACTCTATCATGGCATGGCGCGGCAACTACAAGGATGGCGCAGGCACGAAGTACAACTGGTACGAGGTCCAGCGCAACACCCTTCTCGACTTCTACATCAACTACAAGAAGAATTTCGAGGCCATCAAGTCGAACCTCGACGTGATGGCGGGCTACTCCTGGCAGAAATTCGACTATTTCGGCGACAGCCAGACTGTAATCAACACCCTCGGCTACAACAATAACTGGACCGATATCTATTCCGGCGGCAATTTCCTCCTCAACATCAATCCCGATTCGGAGGCGCACATCGGAAATTCATACGAGAACGCGCCTGAATCGACATGGGCCAACGCTCTCCAGCTCGTCAGCTTCTTCGGGCGTCTGAACTACGCGTTCGACGACACCTATCTGCTGACATTCACCCTCCGCAACGACGGCACCTCGCGTTTCTCCAAAAAGAACCGCTGGGGTCTCTTCCCCTCGGTGGCACTCGCATGGAAGATCAACAACATGCCCTTCATGCAGAGCACGGCCGATGTCCTCAACGACTTCAAGCTCCGTCTCGGCTGGGGTAAGACGGGCCAGCAGGAAATGGACCTCTATTTCCCCTACGTTCCCATCTACACCAACTCGTACCAGCAGGGTTACCAGTATCTCGACCCGACCGGAAGCGGACAGTGGATCAATCCCCTCTACCCGCAGGCCTACAACCCGGACCTGAAGTGGGAGACCACCACCACATGGAATGTCGGTCTTGACCTCGGATTCCTCAACAACCGCATCACCATCGCGGCGGACTGGTACAAGCGTATCACCACCGACCTTCTGGCGTTCGTGCCGACCGGCGCAGCGAACACCGCCAACATGATGTGGCGCAACATCGGCTCGATGGACAACATGGGTGTCGAGGTGACCATCGGCGCCAAGCCCGTTGTGACCGACAACTTCACATGGAGCACCAGCTTCAACGTCGCATGGAACAAGAACAAGATCACAGAGCTCCAGGGTGACGGCGAGACATCGCGCACACAGGCCATCGGCCTTCCCTCCGGAAAGGGCGGCGCCGGCCTGGCATGGCACATCGTGGGCCAGCCCGCATACACCTTCATGGTCTACGAGCAGGTTTACGCCGAGAACGGCGACCCGATCGAGGACCAGTACGTCGACCAGAACGCCGACGGCGTGATCAATGAAGATGACCTCATCATGTACCACAGCCGCGACCCGAAAGTGACCATGGCCTGGAACAACACCTTCACATGGAAAAACTGGGATCTCGGAATCTCTCTCCGCGCCAACCTCGGCAACTATGTGTACAACCAGCTCAAGCAGGCCAACACACGCGTATACGACACCACCGGCGCTCAGTACATGCTCTCCAACCTGATGGCGGACACCTTCCTCTTCTACAACTCATCGTCGGCCGAGCGCCTTCCGCTCTCGAGCTACTTTGTGGAGAACGCAAGCTTCCTCCGCTGCGACAACATCACCCTGGGATACACCATTCCCGACTGCCATTGCGGCGCCGACTTCGGTCTGCGCATATTCGCAGCCGTCCAGAACCCCTTCGTGATAACAAAGTTCACAGGTCTCGACCCCGAGGAATTCAGCGGCGTGCAGGGTTCGCCCTACCCTCGCCCCATCACAACCACCCTCGGCATCGTACTCACATTCTAATCCCGGCTTAACTGAAGAAAAACATGAAAACATTCAATAAAATATTCATGACGTTGGGACTGGCGGCGGCCGTCACGGGTCTCCCCTCCTGCGTCGGCGACCTCGACCTGGAGCCGACCAACCCCAACGAGATCACCAACGTAAGCGGCGACATGGACCGCGTCTTCGCCGACATCTTCCTCAACTTCTCCACCTTCGGAGCAAGCGGAAACTCACCGGTGTCGGGCTTTGACGGCGGTATGGCGTCGTTCCAGCGCGCCCTCTTCATCGCGGAGGAAATCCCCACCGACGAGGCGGCATGGCTCTGGGACCCCAGCTCCTACGGCACGATCAACCAGGGCATCGTGGTGCCCACGGTGGACGCCGTATTCGGATTCTACTCCCGTCTGATGATCAACATCACGCTCTGCAACCAATTCATCCAGAGTGTAAATGACGGAACATTCATCCTTGACGACGCGGCTCAGGCCCGCTCGGTGGACTATGTCCGCCAGGCTAAGATCCTCCGCTCGGGATGCTACTACTACATGCTGTCGTTCTACGACAAGATTCCGTACGCCGACGAGACCACTCCGGTGGGCGCGCTCCCCACACAGCTCTCGCGCAAGGAAGTGTTCGCCAACGTGACTTCCACTCTCGAGGAGGTGGTGGCCGACTATAAGAAGAACCCGAAGGAGACCGCCTACGGCTTCGTAGGCATCGACGCCGCACAGGCCATCCTCGCCAAAATCTACCTCAACGCGGAAGTCTTCAACGAGGGCAACGCGGCATGGGACAAGTGCTATCAGCACTGCGCCGACATCATCACGCGTCTCGGCAAGGGAGGACAGTACGGCAACGGCCTGGCTTACAGCTACAGCGCACTCTTCGGTGCCAACAACCGCAAATATGTGGTCGGCAACCCCGGAAGCGATGTCAACGAGATTATCTGGACACTCGCCCAGGATCAGGTGAACCTGATCAGCTGGAGCGGCGCGACGTTCCTCCTTGCCGGATGGCTCGGAACCAACGGCGTGGAGGTGACAGTGGCCAAACCCACCATGACAGAATACACGCTGCCCGACGGCTCGCTCGACACAGAGAAATACCTCGACCTGAACGAGAAATACTGCGCGACCCAGGAGGAGTATGATGCGGCCAAGAAAGCCTACGACTCGGAAGACACCAAGGAATGGCAGAAGAAAGTGTCGGAGCGCATCAACGGCGTCAACTACTCGTTCGACCCCAAGGCTGTGGGCTGGATCTCGCAGCAGTGGTACAACGCCGGCGCCGGCTGGAAATGTCTGGTGGCCCGCAAGACCTTCGTCCGCAAATTTGAATGGGACGACATCAAGATGACCCAGAGCAAGGACCTCCGTGTGGCCAACTGGCAGACAGCGTCCCACGGCTTCACCGCCGACAACCCCTCGCTCGTCGGCGACGACTGGGGCAAGAACGGATACCTCTGTCCCAAATACACCAACTGGGCATACAATGACGACGGCACCATCGACTACGTGAACTCTCCTGAGCCCCGCGAACAGGTGGGCGGAGACTACGCCGTGATCCGTCTGGCCGAGATCTACCTCACCGCGGCCGAAGCCATCCTCAACGGAGGAGGCGGCAGCACCGACGAGGCTCTCCGCTATGTGAACCATATCCGCCAGCGCGCCTACGGCCAGAACTATACACCCTGGACCCAGCTCACCATGCAGATGCTGCGCGACGAGCGCTGCCGCGAGCTCTACCAGGAAAACTGCCGGCGCACCGACCTCATCCGCTGGAACCAGTGGTGCACAGGCTACACCTGGGAATGGAAAGGCGGCGTGGAACGCGGCACAAACCTCCCCGAGTACACCAAGTGCTATCCGATTCCTTCCCGCGTGATGTCTTCGTCGAATTTCGAGCAGACCACAGGCTATTAATCACCGTAGAATTCTAAAATTTCAACAGGAAATGAAAAAGATATCAATCATAACGGCAATGGCCGCCCTGTTTCTCGGCGTGACAAGCTGCAAGCAGGAGGACGAGCCGAAATACCATAACCCCACGGAGTTCAAAGTAAACGTGCCGGCGCTCCAGAACCAGGTACTGCAGCTCTCCTCCGACATGGGCGACCTCTCTACTTTCAACCTCTTCTGCTCGCAGCCGGATTACGGATACTCGGCCATCTGCAAGTATTCGGCCCTGGTGTCGCTCGACCCGGAATGTCCCGCCGAAGACACGGACAAGACGCTGAGTCTGCCCGCCACCAACCCCGCCATGGCGGCGATGGCCATCAAGACCTACGAACTCGCCGTGGCGCTCAACAAGCTCAAGGGCTACAACTCCGAAGAGGAATACCAGACCGGCTACGACGGCCAGCCTCTCAAGGCCTATTTCCGCGCCGTATGTGAGATTCCCTCGATCGAAGGGAGCCGCATAGTGTCGAGCAACGTGGTGTCGTACAACCTCATCCCGCTGATCTACGCAGAGAAGAAGGCTGCATGGATCTGGATTCTGGGCGACGTGCAGACCGTCGACGGCGAGTTCAAGAACGGATTCGCGGCTCCGTCGGCCGCCAACGCCGAACTCTACGAACACTTCAAGCTCTACGAGCCTGAAGAATACATCGGAGAGAAACTCTTCGTCGGCATCTTCTCCATTACTCCCAAGAAGGACAATCCGGATCCGAACAATCCCGACGACTGCTCCGCGTTCCGCTTCGCCGTAGAGCTGGGAGGATGGGATTACAAGATATTCCTCGGGGCCGAAGGCGGAGAAGAAGACAAGCACGGCGACTTCTACACCAACAAGATCACCGACAAACTCGAAGGAGGCAAATTCTTCAGCGGCTCCGTCAAGAACGAATGGCAGGCCAACTGGGGTATCGCTACCGGAACAGTGAAACCATGCACTTTCGTGGTCGACACCGAGAACATGAAAATCTATGTGAAAGAGGGCGAGAACACCGTGACCTTCTCAGGCCGCGAACCGCAGTTCTCCGCCAAATGACGCATAGAGCGCTCTAATCAAGTGAACAGGCGGGGAGCATTCCCGGCTCCCCGCCACTAAAAGAAAATTACAATTATGAAAAAAATCAAGATATTTTCTACAATAGCGCTCTCCCTGGCCCTGGCGTCGTGCGACAACTTCGAGTTGCCTAATCCTCCGGCCCAGTCCAATCCCGATCCGGGCGTGGAGGGAGTGTTCGAGAACTCCGGTCTCAGACTCTCTCAGAGCAGCGCGGATGTAAACCTCATCGAGGCAAGCAACAAGAACGAGAATGTGGCTGTCGCCAGGATCGACGAACTGGTGAATTTCCCCGAAGGCTATGACCTCCGCGTCGACATGCAGGTGGCCGGAAACGACCAGTTCGGCAAGTATGCCACCGTGAAGACAACCATAGCCGACAATCTGGTATATGTCAACCCCACCGACTTCGACTCGGCCATTCAGGAGGCAATCACCAGAAACCCGGCAAAACTGAACGTGGCCACCCGCTTCGTTGCATACGCCGAGCGCGGCACCACTCTTTTCCGCCTCGGAGGAATGGATGAATACTACGGCCGCTACGAGTACTCCGTGAAACCACTCGATCCGGCCAAGACGCTCGAACAGGACTATTACCTCGTGGGCAGCTTCTGCAACTGGGATCCCAGGAAGGCCATCAAGTTCAACAACACCGTGGAGGGAGCCAATATCTACGACAATCCAGTTCTGGCGGTCCGCGTGGAAATCACAGAGCAGCAGGCCGCAGCTGGATATGAGTTCAAGGTGATCCCCGCATCGTCGGCACTCGCGGGAAACTTCGAGGGAGCCCTCGGATGCATCGCCGACGAGACCGGTCTGGCCGGCAAGCTCACCGAGTCTCCCGACAAGAGCCAGCCCGGCGTGCTCAATGTGGGTGCCCCGATGCTCATCACCATCAACGTTCAGGAGGATTCCTACAGCATAAGCTATGCCCTCGACGTGCTCTATCCCCTCTCGGGCACCACACTCTCCAAGCCGGATCAGGCAATGCTTCTCTACACCGACAACTACATCACATTCTCCGGCACGGCGGTTCTTGCAGGCTCATGGTACTGCGCCGGCGAACCGAGCATCAAGGGCCTCCTCTTCCGTCAGAACAAGGATCTCGGGGTGTCCGACTCCGATGACGGCATGACCCGCAGCGGATACCTCACCGCCGACTCCGACCTCGGCGAGCAGCTCCGCACTCCGGTGAAGGGAACAAACCTCTACTGGGTGGATGTGAATCTCGTGATGCTCACCTACAAGATCTCGGCCATACAGAAAATGAGCGTGATCGGCGACGGCAACGGATGGGATCTCGGGACAGCAACCGAACTCACACCGTCGAAAGATCTGAAGGTATGGAGCGCACAGGGCGTCCAGATCGGCAACGAGTTCAAGATCAACTGCAACGGAGCATGGGATCTTGACTTCGGAGGAGAAGAGGTGCCCGACCTGACCGGCATGCGCCAGTACAACGTCGTGATGAAAGGCGGCAACTGCCCCTGTACTCCCGGCACATACGACGTGGAGGTCGACTTCAGCACACGTCCATACACAGTAACACTCAAATAATGATAACCGCGCCGGCATATCATTCCGGCAAGTCTTACATAAATCCCCGTCGGCCGGCCGACGGGGATTTTTTGCGAGAAAGCTTGAATAATAAAAATTTATTTGCTAAATTTGCATTGTATTCAGACTTTAGACTTCGTTTAGGCTGCGTAACCCTGTGAAATACAATAAAAAAAGGCTGCAACCCGAATTCAGAAGAACATAGTTGTCGAAAAGACCAATTAACCATATATGATTAACTAAAATCCAATCAAACGATGAACAAATTCTACGCGATTGCAGCTGCCGCGCTTATGGCAGCAAGTGCTTACGCACAGGACGGCGCCCCCCTTTATGTAACCGGAGGAGCGATCGACGAGAGCGAGGGAGCGGTATCTCCCTGGGGAATCAGCAACTGGAACGCAGAAGATCCCGCGGAACTTACTTTCGCCGAGGGCAAATACACCGGCGAGTTCAAGGGCATCACAATGTTCAAGATTTCCACTGCCAAAGGAGACTGGGACGCATTCAACGCCGGTGCGTACGGATGCAAATATGGTAAGGAACCCGGCAAGGCAGTCGAGCTTGAGGCAGGATACACGGAAAACATCGTATGCCCCTGGCCCGGCGATTACAAGATCGAGGTATCCGGCGACCTGAAGACCATCACCCTCACCACCGACACTCCCAACCCCAACCCCGGCGGCCCGACCAAAGTCTACCTCCGCGGAGAGATGAACGGCTGGGGCGCTCCCGCTGAGTGGGAAATGACTTATGCCGAAGGCAGCTACTACTTCAACTGCACCGGAGAGCAGATGGTTCTCGCCGGCCAGACATTCAAGATTGCCGATGCCAACTGGACAGAGATCAACTATGGTGTGGAGGAAGGTGCCATTGTCATTCAGGATGACGTAGCCATCTGGGAACCCAACGGCAAAGACGCAAAATTCGAGGCAGACTGGAACGGTGGCGTGAAATTCACCATCCAGGAAGACGGAACCGCTCTCGCCGAGTTCTCCAGCACGGCTATCGATATTCCCGCAAGCGGCATCGCCGACATCGAGGCCTCCGACAACGCAGCTCCCGTATACTTCAATCTCCAGGGTGTGCGCGTAGCCAATGCAGAGAACGGTCTCTACATCGTAAAGCAGGGCAGCAAGGTAAGCAAAGTCCTCGTGAAGTAAGCAATCCCTCCAATCATAACAGGAAAGACTCCGCACCGCGGGGTCTTTCTTTTTAACCGTTGTCGAATGATTCTGAACCCTACATACCCCTCAATGCGCTTCAGTCGCAGGAATGGATCATATAAAAACCACTCCTGCGAAACCAAGCAGTCTAATAGAACATGATACAGTTGCCATAATATCCCCCGTTATCCTTATATTTTTCTTGTTTTATCACTTTTTTTATTGTCGTTTTCTTGCTTTTACGTAAATTTTAATTTACATTTGCAACATTAAGCCATATCTGTCCGCTTGTCGGATTTTTAAGAGGAAGTGATTTAAATCCAAAAACATGAAAAGAATAATACTTTTATTGTGCATGGTGTTTGGTGGTATATGCCATATTGCAGCGCAAGACGAAATGGAGTCTGATTCCGGAACTGCAGGAGAAGACTATCGTCCGATGATCCGCGAGGACCGGGTCTGGGAGTATCTGCAGACCAATTCTGAATACGGGTCCGAAGGCTACCATATCAGGACCGACAGCAATACTCTGCTGCAGATGAAGTTCAATGGCACAGAGGAACTGAACGGCAAGGAATACCATCGGTTCGTATATTGCGGCGACCGGGTGAGCTGGACAACATACACCGACCACGTAAGCGGTATCACCTTCAGCACCGATACTGTGACAGTTCCTGATGACGACACTGCCGTCTGCTATCTCCGCGAGGAACCCGGGAAGGTTTTCATCCTTTTCCCATACGACACATGCGCGGACTTCGCAGGGAGCGGCTCTAAGGCCGTAAAGGGAGAGGAAGTCCTGCTCTATGATTTCACTTTGACCGACGGAGAGTCGTTCACCGGTTTCTGGTCCTCGGGGAATCTCGAGGGAGGTCTTATAGACTATCCGGTGCGGAAACTTGACCCTGTAAAGGTAGCCGGCGAGGAATGCCGCACATTCGGAGTGACCGACAACTTCCAGGGCGCATGCAGGGGTTATCGTTTCGCCGAGGAAGCCGGATGCCTGAACTGCGGTACACTGGCCGCGCCGTATCCTCTCGCGAGAAAGACCGGTTTCACCACCGCTGACTGCCGTCTGCAAAGAATATATGACGCCGAAGGCAAAGTCCTTTATAGAAATGATTCCGACTTCTGGACCGCAGAAGAATCCGAATATGTCCCTATGCTGAAAGAGGGCCGGGTCTGGGTTTGGAATGCGGTGGACCTCAGCCAACAGCGGGATGACATCCCCGTGTACTTTACAGTCGTCGGACAGGAGGAGATTTCAGGCAGGAACTATTACCGGATACGTCAGACTTCTGAATTGAAGGAACTGAACGGCCACGAACATCTGCTTCGGGAGGAGAACCGGATGGTTGTGTACCATTTAAGGGATTATGTTGAATTTTCGAATGATGTGCCGCTGTATGACTTTTACGCAATGCCGGTACATAAATTTCAGGTATATGAGGCTGATGCTGATGATAGATATATTTACGAAATTGACCCTTTCAATACCATGGAAATTACAGCCGAGGAAAAGATTACGGCAGGCGGCAAAGCGTGGCGGAAGATAGAGTTGGTGAGTGGATATGAAAAAGATAGGAATGCCGTCTGGGTTGAGGGTATCGGCGCACCGTACGTAGACCAGATGCTGACAAGATTCGGTAGCGATAATTTTGCTAACGGGATATATGTCCATAGTTTCCGCGAATGCATTGACAACGGCGAGACGATATTCACGATGTCGGACTTCGGGAACACATTGTCCGTTGACATGCTTCCTTCAGATGAATACAGAAGCCGGTGCGACGCTCCTGTCTATGACATGATGGGACGGCGCGTGACCTCAATGGTCCGCGGCGGAATCTACGTCCGTGACGGCAAGAAGTTCGTGGAAAAATGAGATTTAATAGGGTGTATCAATTGGGTTTGGTACACCCTATTCTTTTTTGCAGACTGATTTGCGGTTGAACAAGCGTGGGAAAGAGAGGTAAACGGGTATCGGGAGAAAGAAGCTGTACGCATTATCTTTGCGTTCAAAAAAGAGATGAGAAAAGAGAGAATCATCAGAATAGAGCTGAAGGATGCGGGTATGAGGAGTCTTGCCGATAAGGAGCCGGCCGCTCCCGGCGGGACGCCTGCTCCGCCCCCTGTGCCTGACATACGTCTGGCTCTCAAAGCCGGCGAACTGGAGGGGTGGCATTCGCAACGTTACGGACATCCGGTGACCCGGCTGTCGTTTCTTGCCGCGGAGGAGGATATGCCCGTAGTGCGCCGATGGCTCGAGGGAGGAGGGGAGACATCGCGGCTGCCGGGGGCAACGCTGACGCGCAATTTCAGCGAGGCCGTGCATTCGGCACTCACGGGCTTCGGCGACGCGGCCCTGCGCGCCAACATGCTGACGGCGCCGCTGCGCGTGGGTCTGTGTCTGCGCACCGTCGCCGGGCGCCGACTCACCCCTCAGCAACTGACTCTCCCGTTACCGAACGCCACGGCACCGGACCTTGTGCTGCGCAGTTATACGATATATGAGAACGGAGCCGCCGCCACAGTCGAAATCATGGGAGACGCCATGCGGCTGATGGCAAGCGCGGCAAAGATAGAGAATCCGGCGATCTATTCCGACATAGCTGCCGTCGACATCATTGCCACGCGTCAGGCGGAAACTTTCGACGAGAACGGCACGGCATCCGGTTTCGAGACGGAAACCGTCGGCCCGGACACCCTCCGTGTTGCGCGCTACGCACGTTATACGGCGGCGGAAGTCCGCGCCTCGGCCTCCGCACTCGATGATTTCCGTGTGGTGGCCTCCATTCCCATGAAGGAGCTTATAGACGGCATGGGCTGGACTCCGGTTCCGATTCCCGAAGGAGCGCTCTCCAACTGGAAGAATCTGCCGAAACATAGCGACAGCGCGCCGCCGGCAGAGGGAGCCATCGACCCGGAAGGGGACGGCTCAGACACGGAGGGAGACAACGAGGAGCCGGAAGAGAGAACCGAAGAGTTCGAGACCGCTCCTCTCTCGCTCGGTATGCCTGAGGAAGAGAAACGAGTGCGCGGCGTGACACTGCGCGGCCTGTTTGAGCGCGACGCCACCGTCATCGAACTCTGGGGATCGCATCACCGCGAGAACTGGCACAGGATAGCCGCAGCCCGGGGGCCGCACATAGCAGGCCTCTGCGGCGTCCGCTACCGCTGGCTGAAAGTGCGCATCCGCACAACACTCCGCAAAGGAGACTTCCTGGAAGCCCTGGCATTCACGATAGCCTGACCCCGGTACTGCTCCTCTTTCAGTTTCAGCCACAGCCCCGCGAGTACTTCGAAGACTCGGATGCTCTCCATTCGTGCCTCCCGCACCTTCATATTTGCATAATACGGCAGAAGATAATGACCCACATCGGTGGCATCACGGCAGAGTGAGGCGGTTGGCGCTTCTCTCCGCCGCGGATCTGACAGAGTTGGTGCGATGTATGTTCGCCTCTGAAAAATACGGATTTTCCCCAGGAACGTGCCCGAAATACCGAGTTGCCCCTCCGACCGCCATGTTGTTGACCATAATTGATATTTAGTAATTAAAACACTTGTTTTTAACAATAATTAACATTAATATATTTTGTATTTTAAATTATTTTGTTAATTCTGGCATAATTTATCAACATTACAAGTGGGTTGATTCTACGACAAGAGGGAATGTCTCGGCTTGCGATATATCGATATATAGAGAGACAGCTGCTATTTCCTCTGCGCGAAACCGCCGACGCATAAACTGGGGCATAATTAAATTTAGAACAACACAAAACAGAAAGATTAATTTACACAAGCTAACGCTTCCTCTCTCCTTAAATAATTTAATCATAAGTGTCACTTAAAACATAAACAATACCATAATGAAAAATTCAATATGCATACTGATGGCCGCAATGGCCATCATGCCCGCGGCGGCACAACTCAAAGTAAACTGCATATCTTTGTGAAATCAAACCATTGGTTTTCAGCCCGGCTTGTACGGGTAAGAAATCGAATAATCAACCATAATACGAAAGCTTATGAAAAAGAATTACATCATCACGATGCTTGTCGGACTAACATCGGTTCTGCCCGCAGCCGGCACTGATGAAGGATACCGTCCGATGATCCGCGAGGACCGGACATGGGAGTATCTGGAGACGCATACCGAACTCAATCCCTTGACTGCGGCAGAGACCAACCGCAACACGCTGTTCCGCATGAAGTTCGACGGCAACGAGGAGAAGAACGGCAAGGAGTACTCCCGGTTCGTCTATTGCGGAGACCGCTCGAGCTGGACCTCCACTGTCGATTACCGCACCGGTGCAACCACAAGTTCCGACAGGGTGACAGTTCCGAACGAGGATGCCACCGTCTACTACCTGCGCGAGGAGCCGGGGAAAGTGTTCATACTCTTCCCGTACGAGGACTATGTGGACTACTCCGGAAACGGCTATAAAGTCAAGAAAGGCGAAGAGGTCCTGCTCTACGACTTCACATTGTCGGAAGGAGAGTCATTCACCGGATTCTGGTCCTATGGAAATTTCCAGGGAGGCCTGATAGACTATCCGGTACGGGCTCTTGACCCTGTCAAGATAGCCGGAGAGGAATGCCGTGTGTTCGGAGTCACGGACAAGTTTATGGGTGCATGCAGGGACTACCGCTTCGCCGAAGAGGCCGGATGTCTGAATTACGGCACATTGGCCACACCGGACGCTGTCGTGAGAACCTCCGGCTTTTCCAGCACCGACTGCCACCTGCAGAAAATATATGACGGCGACGGCAATGTGATATATGATGCCCGGATGGCACCATATACCGACATCGTTGACAACGGCAAGAGCTGGACCTACAATCATCTGGATATAGTGGCATCATCCACATATCAATCGCTGACACCCGGCCCGACATACACATTCGGCGAAGCCGAAACGGTAGATCAGACAGAATACCTTCCGCTTATGTGCGACGATAAACGCACTGGAATGCTGATGCGTCAGGAGGGTCTCAGGGTCTACATGAGGTTTGAAAAGGATAAGGCGCCCTACATACCCGGCTACCCCGCCGGCGAGGACTACAAAGACCGCGACCTTCTCGTATATGACCTCGGAGCCTCCGTCGGCGACACCTACCACGCGCTGACCGTCGGAGAGGGCGGTGCCTTCGAGTGGGTGGAGCTGCGCGTGACAGAGGCCGGCACGCTGGCGACAGCCTCCGGCGAGCGTGATTTCATAAAAGTAGTCCGCAACGATGTGGAGGACCGGCGTTCCGACACGGTTGTCGACGGTCTCGGAAGTCTGTCGGGAGTCTTCTTCACGGCTGACCTCGGGCCCGAGGTGACGGGCAGCGGCTACGACAAGGAGATTCTCTATGACGTGACCGGAAAGGAGGGGAAAGTCCTCTGCAAAGGGAAGCCGTTTACCACCGGCCCCGACATGGTGGCCGAGGGACGCGTGTGGGAATACTACAGCAGAGAGGGCGGCCTTGAGCTTTATCCGGAGCAGGAACTCTACCGCTGGCAGTTCTCCGGCACCGTTGAGAAAGAGGGGAAGACATGGAACCGTCTCATGCGCGTCGGCAGCGTGAAGTGGAAAGGTTCAGACCCGGCATCGGCAGTCACCGACGACACCGGGACGGAAGTCGCTCTTCTGCGTCAGGAAGACAACAGAGTATGGATCCTCGAAGATACGGGAGAACGAGTACTGTACGACTTCAACCTCCAGCCGCGTGATGAGACTAACTTCTCGCCGGCATACCTCGACGTGGTGTACGAATACCGGCTTGACGACATCGACTACAAGTATTCCGCGATCGGCGCATCGGGATTCTACAACTTCACGCCCTGCGGCGAGGCTTCCGGTCTAGCGCCCGTCACATACTCCAGCAACTGGGGTAACGTGGGCCGCGGCGACATGCTGCACATCGAGTTCGAGGCGGAGAAGGAGGGCGCGCCGGTGCGTTGTCTCCGCAATGTCTACGACCTCGAGGGGAAAATCCTCTACAAGGGGGCTGACATCGAGGTTCCCCCATTCGCCGGAATAGACGGCATGGAGGCCGGGGATGAGGCAGACAGAAGCGACGCTCCAATCCTCGACATGCTTGGAAGGCGCGTGACCACCATGACCCGCGGCGGAATCTACATCCAGAACGGCAAGAAATTCGTAGGCCGCTGACAACACAATTCGTCTCTAACGTTAATGAACCCCGATGCTCCGCGTCGGGGTTCATTGGCCTTGCGGCATTCTGAAATAACACCTTATGACGTGTAATCATGACATGTAATCAGGAAATTGGTTTGGATATGTCGGAAAAAAATCGTAACTTTGCATTGGCTTTGAGAGTGCGCATGATTCCCGGCGGGATTGTGGCGAGGCTCTGGAGCATTGAGGATTGTCTTATGGTGTAATGGTAGCACTGCAGTTTTTGGTTCTGCCTGTC
>DERZ01000013.1:19678-26665 GCA_002361155.1 Porphyromonadaceae bacterium UBA3327
AGGTTCGAATCCTGGTAAGACAACCGTTTCAGAGGAGTCGGACACAATCCGGCTCCTCTTTTTCTTTAAGAAAGTCCATTATGGCAGACGAAATAATCATCTATCGCACGAATGACGGCAGAAACGAGGTCAATCTAATGACCCGTGACGGAATGGTATGGCTCAACCAGTCGCAGATGGCCGAACTTTTTGCCACCTCAAAGCAAAATATAGGTCTTCATATAAATAACATTCTAACAGACAACGAATTGTTATACAATTCAGTTGTAAAGGATTTCTTTACAACTGCCTCCGATGGCAAACAATACTCCGTGAAATTCTACTCGCTCGAAATGATTCTTGCAGTAGGATTCCGCATCCGTAACCCGCGTGGAGTCCAGTTCCGCCAATGGGCTAACCAACATCTGTCCGATTATCTTCAAAAAGGATATGTCATAGACAAAGAACGACTAAAAAATCCAAACGGTAGGCCGGACCACTTCGATGAACTTCTTGCCGACATCCGCGAGATAAGAGCCTCCGAAAAACGGTTTTATCAGAAAATCAAAGATTTATTCGCGCTATCAGATGATTACGACAGTTCGGACAAAGCTACTCAGATGTTCTTTGCCGAAGCTCAGAATAAATTCTTATATGCCGTTACGGGACACACAGCTGCAGAAATTATAATGCAGAGGGCCGATTCTTCCAAAGAGAATATGGGACTTACCTCTTGGGACGGAAGACGCGTCAATAAGGCAGATGTCATCAGAGCAAAGAACTACTTGCTGAAGGATGAACTTGAAGACCTGAACCGGATTGTGACAATATTTCTTGATCAGGCAGAATTCAGAGCTAAACGCCGCCAATCAACAAAAATAGTATTCTGGAAGGAGAACATCGACCTGATACTAACTTCCAATGATCTTAAGGTGCTTGACAACAAAGGTAAAAGAAGTGCAATTGAGGCAGAGAGTTTCGCCAATGCCGAATATGAGAAATTCAAACTGTGGCGTAGACGTATCGCGGCAGAAGAAGCCGATAGAGAAGATGCCGAGACATTAAAACAAATTGGCACAGAGATAAAAGACAGAAAACGGTAGAAATATATGATGACGCCAGATATCCGGGGACGGTTCAAGGGGGCGCTGATTGATATGGACGGGGTGCTGTTCGACTCCATGAAGGGACATACCCGGGCGTGGCAGGAGATGATGCGGACGGCGGGCGTGGAATGCGACCGCGACGAGTTCTATCTCTACGAGGGGATGACCGGAAAAGCGACGATCGACCTGCTGTTCCGGCGCACGTTCGGCCACGGAGTCAGCGACGAAGAGGCGAAACGGCTCTACGCCATCAAGACGGAACGGTTCCGCAGCTATGGCCCAGCACCTCTCATCGAAGGTGCCGACAGAATGCTCCGCGCGCTCGGAGAACTGGGACTTATCCGGGTATTGGTGACCGGTTCCGCACAGTCCAGTCTGCTGGAAAACATCGACCGTGCCTATCCCGGGGTATTTCCTCCGGGACGAAGAATCACAGCCAACGATGTGACCCACGGCAAGCCGAATCCGGAACCATACCTGAAAGGAGCGGCGATTGCCGGAGTCACGCCGGAGGAATGCATCGTGGTGGAGAACGCGCCGCTCGGCGTACGCGCGGGCAAAGCCGCAGGCTGCTTCACCGTGGCGGTGACCACCGGCCCCATTCCCCGCGAGGCATTCGGGAAAGAGGGGGCCGACATCATCTTCGGTTCCATGCCTGAATTCGCCGGATGGCTCGAAAAGATGGCAGGAACCTCGGCCGACACCGTTTCCGAACCACTCATCTTCGACAATGACATATCGGCAATCCTCTCCGACTGCATACGTGAGTCAGGACCTGACAAGACCTTTCTGATAACCGATACAAATGTGGAACGAGCCGTTGTGCCCGGACTGCGGGAGTTTATTGAACGGTATGATGTAAATGTGATTACGGTGGCCGCAGGAGAGGAAAGCAAGAGCATAGAGACACTTAGCGCTGTATGGCGGAAGCTTGCCGAAGGGGAAGCTTCCCGTCGCTCGTTACTCCTATGCGTCGGCGGAGGGATGATCAGCGACCTCGGAGGGTTCGCGGCAGCCACATTCAAACGCGGTATCCGCTGCGTCAATGTCCCCACTACCCTGTTGGCACAGGCCGATGCCTCCATCGGAGGCAAGACCGGCATCGATTTCCTCGGACTTAAAAACGAGATCGGAGCATTCGCACAGCCGGAAAAGGTTATCATCTCCGCCACGCCACTCGCCACGCTTCCTCACAAAGAATTCCTCAACGGTCTGGCGGAAGTGGTGAAGACCGCGCTCATTTCAAATGTCGAGATATACAATTCCCTGCGAAGCGAATATGCCACGGCCGGAAGCGACCGCGTGGCACGCGCCGCCCGCCGCGCCGCGATGGAGAAGCAACGCATCGTGGACCTCGATCCCAAGGAACAGGGACTGCGCCGCATCCTGAATTTCGGGCACACGGCAGGACATGCCTTCGAGAGCCTCGCGGCGAGGCGACATGCGGAGGACAGCGGTTTCCCTGTACTCGCCCACGGCGAGGCTGTGGCGCACGGCATGCTTACGGCCCTGATGTTAAGCGCCATCCATGCCGGACTCGATCCACGTCACATCGAGGAATACCGCAACGACATCCTGGAACACCACTATAATCCGCTACCGTTCGATGCGGACGACATCCCGCAGTTAGTGGAACTGATGGGACATGATAAGAAAAACAGTGCTTACGGCCTCCCCTCCTTCGTGCTGCTTTCAGCACCGGGAGAACCCGTTGCGGGCATCACCGTTGAGCCGGAGGATATAGCCTCGATACTGTCGAAACAGCTCCAGCCCCGTGCCTCACGGTAAGTCTGCATCGAACCGGCCGGGACATAAAGCACACATTCAGAGTACATCCACGACTCGTTCTCCTCGAAAAGACGGCTGTCGCAATCGAAGGGGGGAGGCACAGCCGAAGGCTCCTCGATGCGCTCCAGCGCACGGCATCCGCTGAAAATCAGCTCTCCGAGCAGATCGCGTCTGCCCGGAAGGCGTGCGGAGCGGAGAGAGACACATTCCGAGAAAGCGTAACTCTCCAGTTCGGTGACGGCATCAGGCACGCTTACTTCCCGAAGCGAGCCGCAGAATGAAAAGGCATTGCTACCTATGTGAGTGACCGAGCAAGGAATGTCTATTCCCTCAAGAGCACCGCAATAAGCAAAAGCATGGGCAGCGATATCCGTCAGTCCGGAAGGCATCTCCACTTCTTCAAGACTCCCGCACCAAGCAAAAACATAACGGGGCAATGCCGTCAGTCCGGAAGGAAGGACAGCCATGCGCAGACCGGTACATTCGCGGAAACAGCCCTCGCCAAGCGTGCGGACGGTCCGGGGCAGGCTTACTTCCCGCAGATTGCAGCAGCCCAGGAACGCATACTCCCCTATCTCCGTGACCTTCACAGGCGCCTCGAACCGAATCTCGCGGAAATCATCCCTGTCCGCAAAGGAATATGCACGGACCGCACGAGTGCCTCCGGGGATATGCAGCACTGAATCGCGCACATAACCCTCCCCGGCATTCGCCGAGAAACCGATGAGCGCAACCGCCGTGATGGCTCCGAAGAGCGCGAACCGTATCCTAAACCTCATCGCCAGCCCTCCTTGCCGTCATTCCCGGCATTCATCCGGCTCCTGATGAACTCCGGCTGACGGTCCGGAGGAAGGATGTCGCGGGGATTGACAGAATCGACCGCCATGATGTAGACCTCGGTCTCACCGCGCCAGGGGACAGCGGTGCGGTACACTTTGTAATGCACGCGCACCGGGAGATTTGCGAAATGCATCTTCTTAAGCCGGACGGCCACATCGGTATCGGTGGTGGAGAACCTGAAATCGCCCTCATACGGACGGAGAGTGTCCATCAGGTTCTTGTAGGGAAGCAGGACTCCCTCGTACGATTTCAGCAGCTGGCCGCTCTTCTCGATGCGGTCCACATAGCCGGTTTCGCACGCCTCAGTCACACACGGCACGAAATATCTGACATACAGCGCCGCCAGCGCTCCGATCAGCACCGCCGTGATTCCAGCCCGCCACCATATACGGCGGCGGCGCGGCCTCGACGGAGTGAGATGCGAGAAAGGATCCTCGGGCTGTTCCCAGTAGCGGGGATCATCAGGAGTATACACTGTTTTTTTCTCTTCCTTGACAGGGTCAGGCACTTCGTCCTCGAAAAAATCGGTTTCTTTATCGTCGTCAAGATTCATAATTCATAGTTTTTCCTCCCCGCGCAGCAACTGTTCCGGCGAAGGGGTTCTTTTCTTTTTTCCGTAAAATGTGATGTAGACCATCGTGTAGATGCCGAGCAGAATCAGCATCACTGTCTGGCCTGACCACTGCAGCATCGAGAACGCGGTGCCCTGCGCGTCGCTCACCCCGTAGACGGCGAGTCCGAACATCACGGCGATGTTCCATGGGCCGAGTCCCCCGTTTGACGGCACAGCCATACCGATGGAACTGAGCACAAACGCCACAAGGCAGGGTTCCAGACCGAAAGCGAGCGCCGGACCGGCGCAGAGGCTCCGTGTGAACGGGAACGCGAAAAACGCCACATACAGCTGCATGTAGTAACAGGTCCATATCGCCAGTGAATAGAAAAGGAACTGCCATTTTCCCTCCATTCTCGTCACCACCGCGAATCCGCTCCACATCTCGGCAAGCCATTTCCGGGAGCGGGCCACAAATCTGTTGGAACGTCCGAAGCGGAACAAGGCCCATATCACGGCCACCCCTCCGGCAAGCAGAGTCCACAGCCAGGGATTGCGTGCCGCCTCCACCAGGTCCTTACCCACGGGATATTTCACGAGGAAAGCCTCGATGGCCGGGGCGGCCACCACAAAGCAAAGCAGCGTGAGCGCCAGCACGACAAGCATGTCGGCGAACCGGTCGGCCACCATCGAGCCAACCACAGTGGTAAATGGTTTCCGCTCGCGGTCGGCGATATAGGTGCAGCGCCATACCTCGCCGAGACGCGGAAAAATAAGATTGAGCGCGTATGTGCCGAATATCGAGCAGCAGAGCGCCATGAAAGGCGGACGGATACCGAGCGCGCGGAGCTGCAGCCGCCAGCGGGCGGCGCGGAGCAGATGGCTCAGCACGCTGAGCGCCATTGCCGCGAGTATCCACCAGTAATCCACGCCGTGGCTCATGATGTGCCACATCTCGCGGAAGTCCACTTTGCGGAACATGTATGTCACCAGCAGCACAGTCAGCGCCAGCGGCAGAAGCCACTTCACCGCATACACGCCGGCAGTACGCAGGGCCGATTTCCCCTCTTTACTTCTTGCTGTCATTTTTCAAGCAGAAATTCCACCTCCTTGAAGGCATACGTGCCGGATTCGCCCGAATCAGCGTCGGTCACTGTGATGAATCCGTCGGGAGCCACCGTGTCGATCACCCCGCGGAAACGAAGTCCGTCGGCGCGTCGCCGGAAGGGATAAGGTTTGCCGTCGCCACGCCACAGACGGCCGAGGAAACCGGCGTGAAGCGCGGCGCGGCCCTCTGCGGAACCCACATCCGCCAGCCGCAGCCGCAACGCCTCGCCAAGACGCGCCAGCGCGTCGCTGAGCGGAGTCTCCGCACCGAGAAGCATGGCCATCGACACCGGATTGGGAGCGTCGCTGCGGAATACCGTCTGGTTCACGTTAAGTCCGATACCGATGCGGCAGTGGAGCAGGTCGCACCCCGCCACAGCATTCTCGATGAGTATGCCGCAGATCTTGCGGTCGCCCACGTACACATCGTTGGGCCATTTCACACGCGCCTCTATGCCGTAATGCGCCAGCATGTCGGCCACACCGAGCGCCGTGGCCTCGCTGACAGCGAACTGCACCCGCGCCGGAACTCCGGCCGGGCGGTGGAAAAGCGTGGCGCAGATGTTGCGCCCCGGTTCCGACTCCCACGAATTGCCCCGCTGACCGCGTCCGGCAGTCTGAGAATGGGCAGCCACAAGCGTCATGTCATCAAGACTGTCGGCATGTACCGAAACGTATGTGTTGGTGGAATCCGTCTCCTCAAGCAACAGTATCTTCATATTCAGAGAGTGTATCTTGTTCAGAGATCCAGTGTTATCTTGCGCGATTCGTCGGGAAGCACGGAAATCCCGACCGTCACCGTATCGTCGGGAAGCAACGCGGAGGCCACGTCGGGCCACTCCATCAGACAGAGAGCACCGGAGTCGAAATACTCGTCGAGGCCGAGATCGGCCGCCTCCCGCACGTCGTCAAGGCGATAGAAGTCGAAATGGTACACCGTGCGCCCGGCACCGCGATACTCGTTCACAATGCTGAAAGTGGGACTCGTGGCTTCCTCCTCCATGCCCAGCGCGCGGCACACGGCCGAGATAAAGGTTGTCTTGCCCGCACCCATCGGAGCGCGGAACGCCACATGGGTCCTGGAGCCGAGCGCGGCGATAAATTCCGCCGCGGCGGCATCAAGACATCCCCCGTTTTCTACAATTATTTCCATTTTCCCTCTTTTATTGCTAAAGAAATGCAAATTTAGCGATTTTTTTGGTTAATTTTGTGTTTTGTAAACCAACAAATAAACAAACGGGAAATAAAAGGGTCGTTCGTCGACCGCAAACATCGAAATAACAGAAAGAAATGGGAAAAGTTTTGATTATCGGCGCCGGAGGCGTGGGGACAGTGGTCGCCCACAAATGCGCCAGTCATCCTGAGGTATTCAGCGAGATCGTTCTCGCCTCACGCACCAAGAGCAAATGCGACGCGATCGCTGCGCGGATCGGCGGCAACCGCATAGTCACTGACCAGGTGGACGCCGACGATGTGGAGCAGCTCACGGCACTCTTCGAGCGGCACCGCCCCGACATCTGCATCAATGTGGCTCTCCCCTACCAGGACCTCACCATCATGGAAGCCTGCCTGAAGGCCGGCGTCAACTATCTCGACACCGCCAACTACGAGCCC
>DERZ01000055.1:0-23469 GCA_002361155.1 Porphyromonadaceae bacterium UBA3327
GATCTGGCCGGCGTTGGTGGCCACTGCGATGTCGGCGATGGTGGCGTCCTCGGTTTCGCCGGAGCGGTGTGAAATCACTGCGGTGTAGCCGTTGCGCTGAGCCATCTCTACGGCGCGGAGAGTCTCTGTGAGCGAGCCGATCTGGTTGACCTTGACGAGAATCGAGTTGGCGCAGCCGTTGGCGATTCCTTTTTCGAGGTATTTCACGTTGGTCACGAAGAAGTCGTCACCCACGAGCTGGCAGCGGTCGCCGATGAGGTCTGTGAGGATTTTCCAGCCTTCCCAGTCATTCTCGTCCATACCGTCCTCGATCGAGTCGATGGGGTATTTTGTGATGAGCTCCTCAAGGTATTTTGCCTGCTCCTTGCTGGTGAGCTTCTTGCCGTTGATCTCCTTGGCGGCGCCGTTTTTGAGCTGTGTGTAGTCGTACATGCCATTCTGGTAGAACTCCGATGCGGCGCAGTCGAGACCGATGGTGATATCTTTTCCGGGTTCGTAGCCGGCCTTGCGGATGGCTTCCATGATAACGTTGAGTGCATCCTCGGTGCCTTCAAGCTTGGGGGCGAATCCACCCTCGTCGCCTACCGCAGTGGAAAGGCCGCGGGCTTTGAGCACGCTCTTGAGGCTGTGGAACACCTCGGCTCCCCAGCGGAGACCTTCGCGGAAGCAGCATGCGCCTACCGGACGGATCATGAACTCCTGGAAGCAGATGGGTGCGTCAGAGTGTGCGCCGCCGTTGATGATGTTCATCATCGGGACGGGAAGAACATAAGTGTTGGATCCGCCGATATAGCGGTAGAGAGGGATGTCCAGATAGTTGGCGGCAGCCTTTGCTGTGGCGAGCGACACGCCGAGGATGGCGTTGGCGCCGAGGTTGCTCTTGGTGGGGGTGCCGTCGAGGTCGAGCATGATCTGGTCCACACCGATCTGGTCAAGCGCGCTGTGGCCTTTGAGAGCCTCTGCGATCGGGCCGTTCACGTTGGCCACTGCCTTGAGGACTCCTTTGCCGAGATAGCGGCCCTTGTCGCCGTCGCGAAGCTCGAGTGCCTCATTCTCGCCTGTGGAGGCGCCTGAGGGTACGGCTGCGCGACCCATGATGCCGCTTTCCAGAATCACGTCTACTTCTACTGTAGGGTTGCCGCGGGAGTCGAGTATCTCGCGACCGATTACTTTCTCAATCTTCATTTTTCTTGAATTATTGGGTTTTCCTTGATCTTTTTCCAGTCAATGTATGATTTAATGCCTGATGAGACTTTGTCTCCGTGTCTTAAAGGCGTCGCTGCCTCACGCAGTTTCTCTCTGCCTTGTTTCAGTTGCAAAATTACTAAATTTTTCGCAATCCCGCGTCATATTTTAGACTATTTTATGTTTTTTAAATATCAGTTGGCTTTGCGTCTCTCTGCAGCCCTTCTGACAAATTTTCAAAAAAGTTATTGTGTATGGTTTCGCTCGCTATGGATGTTCTGAAGCATCTTCCGTTTGTTCCCAATGAGCAGCAGGCTCTTCTTGTGGCGGCTATGTGTTCGTTTGTCGGAAAGGGAGCGGACCGCGACGTGTTCGTGCTGAACGGATATGCCGGAACGGGCAAGACTTCCGTTGTCGGTGCTCTCATAAAGACGTTGGTCGAACACAGGAAGCCCGTGGTGCTCCTCGCTCCTACCGGAAGGGCGGCCAAGGTGGCGTCGGCGCTGGCCGGATTCCCGGCCTCGACCATTCACCGCAAAATTTTCCGGCCGCTTTCTTCCGATCCGTCAGGTGCGTCGTGGTATCTTGCGAAAAATGAACACGCCGACACTCTTTTCATAATTGATGAGGCTTCGCTTATTTCCGATTCTCCGGGGGGTGGCGACAGCCTTCTCCGGCAGGTGGTCCGATATATCTATTCGGCTCGCGGATGCAGGATGATGCTCGTCGGCGACGAGGCGCAGCTCCCTCCCGTAGGACAGACTGAATCGACGGCAATGAACCCCGCGCGTCTTCGCAGACTCGGCCTTGAC
This sequence comes from Porphyromonadaceae bacterium UBA3327, assembly GCA_002361155.1. Lineage (GTDB taxonomy): Bacteria > Bacteroidota > Bacteroidia > Bacteroidales > Muribaculaceae > Lepagella. The sequence continues at coordinate 1,998 of DERZ01000055.1, forward strand.
CCGATATGCGGCACTCTTGATATCCCGGCCCGTCAGGCTGCCGACAGCGGAATCGTCCATAACGCCACTATCGTCCGCCAGCTCCTCTTCAATTCTGTGCCGGGATTGCCGGCGGCTCTCGATGTGACGGGATTCCCGGAAATCGTGGCGATATCGTCGGTGGAACTTGCCGAAGTCCTTGCTGACAGTTATGCGGCGGTCGGGGAGGAGGATACAATAATAGTGACACGGTCCAACAGGCGTGCCAACAATTTCAACCGGGCCATCCGCCGGATGGTGATGTATGCCGAGGATCCCATTCAGCGTGGAGACCGCCTGATCGTGGCCAGGAACGACTACTACTGGATGAAGGCCAACAAGGCGGCGAAGCACAGTCCGCTGATTGCCAACGGCGATACCGCTCTTGTAACGTGGGTGGGGCGTTCGCAGAAAGTTTACGGCCGCTACTTCACGGAAGTGGAGCTTCAGCTCTCCGGCGGTATGGTGGTCAGCGCGCAGGTGATGCTCCGTAGTCTTGTGTGCGACGGACCGTCGATTCCCAGGGAGGAGATGGAGCGTTTCTATAACCGTGTCATGGCTTCGGCCGAGGGCAGCATGTCGGAAAAGATGGCGGTAGCCCTCGATGATCCGTACTATAACGCGCTTCAGGTGAAATATGCCTATTGCGTTACATGTCACAAGGCCCAGGGCGGACAGTGGCGCCATGTCTACATCGACATGGGAGGCATTGCTCCGGAGAATTTCACCGGCGACTTCTATCGCTGGCTTTATACCGCCCTGACCCGCGCCACCGAGAAAGTTTTCCTGATCAACCCCACCATTCCTCTCCGCTGATTCCGTCAGTCTCCTCCGGATTCCTGCTTCCAGGTTCGGTTCTTAAACAGTCGGGGTCTGCGTCATCGGCATTTTGCCGGAGACGCAGACCCTGAAACTTTCTGTCCCGGATGAGGGGACTATGGTTTGATTAGTCCTCGTTGAGGTTTACGCGCTTGAAGTCCACCACTACAAGTCCCTTGGTGGTGTTGTCCAGGAACTGGCCTACAGTGATCTTTGCATCCTGAACGTACGCCTGCTCGAGAAGGCAGTTCTCTTTGAAGAATTTGTTAAGACGGCCGTTGGCGATGTTCTGGATCATGGCCTCGGGGAGGTTGGAAGCCTTGGCTTCGCCGGCTTCTCTCATGATCTGGCGGCCCTTCTCTGCCTCTTCGGGAGTGATCCAGCCCTTGGTGATGTTGCTTTCGATGTGGTCCTCGGAGTCGAAGTGGTTGGGATTGAGACCGGCCTTCTTGAGGGCGGCTTCCTGAGCCTTGACAATCTGCTCCTGCTTGGTCTTCTCCACAGCGACGCTGATCTCCTGGTCGATGGTCTCCTGAGCGACATTTTCGCGGCTTACAGCCACGGGGTTCATCGAGGCGATCTGCATGCAGACCTCGCGGCCCACCTGAGCATCTACTCCTTCGAGATTGAATCCTGCGATAGCGGCGAGCTTGTCGTTGAAGTGGTTGTAGGAAGCCACAGAGGGGGCCTCGATCCATTCGTAGTCGCCGAGTTCCATTTTCTCACCGGTTTTTCCGATCTCGTCGGTGATATGGTCAGCCACTGTGCGTCCGTCGAAGTCAAGACCCTTGAGTTCGTCAAGGCTCTTTACCTTTGCGTTGAGGGCGAGTTCGAGGATTTTCTTGGCGAGTGCGCGGAAGGAGTCATTTTTTGCGACGAAGTCGGTTTCGCATTTGAGGGTAGCGATAGCGGCGAAGTTGCCGCATGTGCCTGCGAACACACAGCCCTCGGCGGCGTTACGGTCTTCGCGTTTCGCTGCCACAGCCTGTCCTTTCTTGCGGATAATTTCGATTGCAGCCTGGATATCGCCGTCAGTTTCGGCGAGGGCGTTCTTGCAATCCATCATTCCTGCGCCGGTCATGTGGCGCAGTTTTTTGATATCTTCTATGCTTACAGCCATTTGAATATGGTATTAAAATTGCTTAAATAAAAAAATGGGCGCGGCTGGGAAGTCGCGCCCGGAGTAGGGTCTATTACTCAGCGTCTTTAACTTCCTCGGCGGTTTCTGCTGCCGGAGCCTCGGCTTTCTCGGCTGCGGGAGCTTCGTTGCGGCGCACGCGACGGCGCTTGCCGGGTGCGGAGGCCTCCTCGGCGTCGCCTTCCTTATCCTCGGGAGCGTCGATTTTCTCTACCTTGCGCTCTTCGAGGCCTTCAGCCATTGCGGAGCAGACAGCATCAAGAATCACATCGATGGATGTGGATGCGTCATCATTGGCGGGAATCACGAAGTCTACGTCGGCGGGGTTGGAGTTGGTGTCGACGATTGCGAACACGGGGATTCCGAGGCGCTTTGCCTCAGCCACCGCGATATGCTCCTTCATCACGTCGACCACGAACAGCGCGCTCGGCAGACGGCCGAGGTCGGCGATGGAACCGAGGTTCTTCACCAGCTTGTCGTGCTGACGCTTGATCTGAAGTTTCTCGCGCTTGGAGAGGTTGTCGAAAGTGCCGTCTTTCTCCATCTTTTCGATGGCCGACATTTTCTTCACTGCCTTGCGGATGGTGGGGAAGTTGGTGAGCATACCGCCGGGCCAGCGCTCAATCACGTAGGGCATGTTGATTGCGGCCGCTTTGTTGGCGATAGCTTCTTTGGCCTGTTTCTTTGTAGCCACGAAGAGTACTTTCTTGCCGCTCTTGGCGATCTGGCGCAGAGCGTTGGAAGCCTCCTCGATCTTGGCTGCCGTCTTATATAAGTCGATGATGTGGATACCGTTGCGCTCCATGAAGATGTAGGGAGCCATCGCGGGGTTCCATTTGCGTTTGAGGTGACCGAAGTGGCATCCTGCGGTGAGGAGCTGGTCGAATGTGGGTGTTGCCATTCTTTTCTTGAAATTGTTTACGTTCTTTGATTTGGCCGGACAGCGGTGGAATCCGCCGTCCGCAATTGCGGAGTAGGGAACGTGTCCATCTCTGCAATTTAGATACTAAACACGATGCGCTGAGCGCAAAATTCGCAAATGTCGGGAAAGGATTCCGATTAACGTTTGGAGAACTGGAAGCGCTTGCGGGCTTTTGGGCGTCCCGGTTTCTTGCGTTCCACCTCGCGGGCGTCGCGGGTCATGAAGCCTTCTTTGCGGAGAGCCGCCTTGTCTTCGGGATCAACCTTGACAAGAGCGCGGGCGATGGCGAGACGCAGGGCCTCGGCCTGGCCTTTGTAGCCGCCTCCGTCGAGGTGTGCCACGATGTCGTACTTCTCGGCTGCGTCAAGTGTGAGAAGCGGCTGTTTCACCACGTACTGAAGGATCGAAGAAGGGAAGTAAACGTCGAGCGGACGTTTGTCGATTGTGATGTTGCCTGTGCCCTCGGTGAGATATACGCGGGCCACTGCTGCCTTGCGGCGACCAATTGCATTTACTTTTTCCATCTTCTTTATTTCATTTTATTGATGTCCAAAACTACAGGATTCTTGTCGGCGAAAGGATGCTCGCCTCCGTTGAAGACATGGAGGTTGGTGAGCTGGGCCGCGCCGAGCTTTGTCTTGGGGAGCATGCCTTTTACCACCTTGATGAAGAGGGGGTGCTTGCCCTTGACGGTCACGCCGTAAGATTTCTTCATGAGGTCGGCGGGAGTGAATGAGCGCTGGCCGCCGGGATAGCCCGTGTAGCGGAGATATTCGCGCTTGTTCATCTTGTCGCCGTTGAGAATCACCTTGTCGGCGTTGATCACGATCACGTTGTCGCCGCAATCGAGATTGGGAGTGTAGTCAGGTTTGTTTTTGCCGCGAAGGATCAATGCCACCTTCGAGCAGAGACGGCCGAGCACCTGGTCGGTAGCGTCAATCACCACCCATTTCTTCTCGATTGTAGCGGGGGTGGCTGATATTGTCTTGTAGCTTAAAGTATCCACTTTATTTGTTGGTTTTAAATTATCATCGCCCTGGGAATCAGCTTGTCAGTCGGCCAAAACTGACGTGTGCGGACTCCATGGGCCTTTACTTTGGATATAATCGGCTCGCAAAATTAATAAATTATCGCGACATGACAAAATACAATCTGAAATTAAGAAGCTGTTTAATAAAATTTTCGAATAAAATTTAGGAAATCAGACAGCCTCGTAAGTTTCACGTGTGTCACGATTTTTCGTTTCCGATGTATTCTCCGGCTATGGAGAGGGCGTATTTCCACGCTGAGTCGTGGTCGTAGGGGATGGTGCCTTCCATCACGGCTTCCTTGACGGCTTCCTTTATGCCCTGGATCCAGCGGCCGGCAGGGAGTCCGAAGTGCTCCATCAGTTCGTCGCCGTTGACGGGGTTTTTCCAGTTGCGCAGCTCGTCGGCGTCGTTGATCTGGGCCATGCGTTCGCGCAGGCGGGAGAATCCTTCGAGCTGACGGCGCACCTTGGCCGGATTCTTCGATGTGATGTCGGCCTCCGCGAGTGTCATGAGGTCTTCCAGATCCGGACCGGCATCAGTGATGAGTCTGCGCACGCCGGAATCCGACACGCCGCTTTCTCCCACCGATTGCGGACGCATGTGCAGCCCCACGATTTTAGCCACATACTTCATCTTCTCGTTCATCGGAAGTTTCATCTGGCGGAAAATACCGGGTATCATCTTTTCTCCCACGTAATTGTGGTTATGGAATGTCCATCCCAGACGCTCGTCGTAGCGCTTGGTGGAGGGCTTTCCTATGTCGTGGAGCAGAGTGGCCCAGCGGAGCCACTCGTTGTCGCTCTTCGCGGCCACGTTGTCGAGCACCTGAAGGGTATGGTTGAAATTGTCCTTATGCCCCTTGCCGTCCTGGATCGCCACTCCTTTAAGCTTGGCAAGAGATGGGAAAATTATTTCGAGCAGCCCGGAGCGGTCGAGCAGCTTGAAGCCATCCGAGGGGCGCGGGGCGCGGATTATCTTCGAGAGCTCATCGTTGATGCGTTCTTTGGTGATGATTCCCATCCGGCCGCTGTTCCGCGAGATCGCCTGGAATGTTTCCGGATGAATCTTGAATCCGAGTTGGGTTGCGAAGCGTATCGCGCGCATCATCCTGAGGGGGTCGTCGGAGAAAGTGATGTCAGGATCGAGGGGAGTGCGTATTGTGCGCGCCTCGATGTCGGCGATTCCGCCGAAGGGGTCCACGAGTTCTCCGAATCTTCCCTCGTTTAGACAGATGGCCATGGCGTTGATGGTGAAGTCGCGCCTGTTCTGATCGTCCTCGAGTGTCCCGTCCTCCACTATAGGGTTGCGGCTCTCCCGCGAATAGGATTCGCGGCGGGCGCCCACAAATTCAAGTTCAAGGTCGCCGTGCCGTACCTGAGCGGTGCCGTAGCTGGCATATACTGTCAGATGTTTGGAGCGGCCGAGGCTTTCGGCCACGGCCGAGGCGAGTTCGATTCCGCTCCCTACCGTTACGAAGTCGATGTCGACCGAGGGACGGTCGAGAAATATGTCGCGCACATAACCTCCGACCACATAGACCTCGCGGCCCATCTCGTCGGCTACCCGGCCTATGTGCCGGAACACGGGATGCTCCAGACTGGAAGCTAAATTCATTTTACAGTTGGTGAAAGTCTTCTTACGGTTTTACAGTTCGTGGATTTCTTCGTCCAAAGGTGTGATGTTCTCAAGTCCTCCGGGGGTCACTATGTAAGTGTTTTCCACACCGACCGCCCCTATGCCGGGAAGCACGAATTTCGGTTCGAGAGCGATTGTCATGTTTTCTGCCAGCGGACCGCGGTTGCGCTCCATGACCACAGGAATCTCGTTGAGCTGGATGCCCACGCCGTGGCCTATGAACTTCACCTGATGGTTGTGACCCATGAAATACTCTTTCATTCCGGCATCTTCCGCAAGGCGGCACGCGCGCCGGTACAGTTCTCCGATCTCAGTTCCGGGTGTGGCGAATTTTTCGAGGTCCCGCAGGATATCACAGGAGCACCGGTGAGCATCGTAGGCGATCTGCGGGAGGGTCCCGATGCTCCATACGCGTGTCATGTCGGTCTGATATCCGTTGAACCCCCCGTTCATGTCGACCATCACCGCTGTGCCGGGGCGCATTATATTTCCTGACGCGCCGACAGGCAGCGACGGGTCGGCGCCGGTGCCTCCCATCGAGAAGTCGTATGGCGAGGGCTCATCGGCATTGTCTCCCGCGAGCACCGAGCCGAGATTTATCTCCATTCGCCGTCCGGCCACTCTCGGGAATCCGAGGCAACCTTCGCGGCGCAGAACATGCTCGATCTCGATCTGGAACTCCAGATCCGTCATCCCTTCTTTGTAGCAACGGGGAATGTGTGAATAGACGGCAGCCTGTCTGCGTCCGTCCTCCCGCATTATTTCCAGCTCGCAAGGGGTCTTTACGGCGCGGCAGTCACGCATGACCGCCGACGCGTCGCCTGGCTCGGCATCGGGGAAGAGCCCGGACAGACGCCTGATCTCCGAGTAAAACAGATCTTCGAACTCAAGGCCGACTCTGGCCGGTATCTTCATACCATCGGCGGCAAGCATAGACGGAATCTGTTCCGGCTTACGGATGCTTCGGCAGAGCTGGCTTTCGGTCTTCAGCGGGGGCACGATGAAGAATATCGGGCCGTCCGTCAGAGAGAGCCAGATGTAGCCGTTGAATATGCCGCCGGCGAAATAGAGCATGTTGGCCGATGAAACGAGAAGCATGGCCTCCAGTCCGTGGGCCTGCATGGCTTCGCGCGCTTTTTTCACGCGGAGATTCAACTCTGTTTCTGATTCCGGAAGAAGAAGAGGGAAATGCATGTCAGATTATTTTCTATCAGGTTACTTTATTTTTTTATTCATACGCTCCAGCGAAAGACCTATCGAAGAGAGTCCTTTGGTGTCGGCGGCCGGAGAGAGTGACGATACCGAGAAATCGGTCCATCCAGGAGGAAGACTGATATTTTCGGTGACCGTATCGGCTGTCTCGAGAACTCCGAGTGACCCTTTGCCGGACGAAGATATGCAGGAGGTGCCGGGACGGACTGTGACGGTGTCGGCAAAGAAAGTGCCGGTATCGCATTCTGCGGTCACAAGGAGCCGGAACGGGCGAAGAGCCAGTCTCCGCGGATAGCGGGCGTGAAGCACGACGCGGTGTCGCAGCTGGCGTGCCGCTGCAGAATCCGCAGGTTCAACCCGGAACGTTTGTGGCATTTGCGGCTCAAGTCCCTCCGGACCTACATTACTGAACTGAGACCACACTGTGTTGCCCGCCTCCCGGCAGGAGCCGAGTCCGGCTGCCAGCGTGAGCATTGTCAGGATGCCGCAGAACCATACAAAAAATATGCGGTGCCGTCGGTTTGTCATTATCCCTGCTTTGGAGGTCTCCTTTTGGGTTTTCGCCGGTTCTTTTTATCCTGGCCGTCAGCCTTGGGGTGTGGCTGCTGTTTCTTTCCCTCCGGCTTATGCTGCGGCTGCTGTTTTTTCTTTTTCTTTCTCTTGGATTTGTCGAAACGCGTGAGGCTTTCCTGCTCCACGAGATCCACATATTCGGCGGGACGCTCCTCTTCTTTCGATCCCGGGGAGAGATCGTCGGGCTTGACACCCTGCTTGTTGAGCGCCATCACCTCGAACGCCCTGTCTGCATTGATGGTGACGAGGTTTGCCGGAATCTTGCGGCCGGTGGAATATGTCACGGTCCGGGCGAGGATGTCGGCCTTGAAGAAATAGTAAAGATTATCCTTTGTCTCGAGCTGCACATCCTTCGGCGGAAGCTGTTTCTGGGCTTCGGCATAGATATCGGTCTCGAAATTAAGGCAGCATTTGAGTTTGGCGCATTGGCCGGCGAGTTTCTGCGGATTCATGGAGAGGTCCTGGATCCTTGCCGCTCCGGTACCGACCGAGACGAAATGAGTCATCCACGACGCGCAGCACAGCGGTCGCCCGCAAGGACCTATGCCGCCGATTCTGCCGGCTTCCTGCCGGGCGCCGATCTGCTTCATCTCCACCCGCACCTTGAACGTGTCGGCAAGGATGCGGATGAGTTTGCGGAAGTCCACGCGTTCGTCGGCTATATAATAGAATATGGCTTTTCCTCCGTCGCCCTGGTACTCCACGTCGCCTATCTTCATGTTCAGGTCCAGTTCCTCGGCTATTTTCCGGGTCCGGATCATTGTGTCGTGTTCCTTGGCGCGGGCTGCGTTGTATTTCTCGAGATCCTGCTGGGTGGCAAGCCGGAAAACGCGTTTCAGTTCAGTTTCCGGTTTTATGCCGGCTTTCTTCATCTGGAGGGATACGAGCCTTCCGACCATGCTCACGCGGCCGATATCATGGCCCGGTGAGGCCTCGACAGCGACAATGTCACCGATTTTGAGCGGAAGGCCGGAGGAGTTGACAAAGAATCCGTTGCGGGTGTTCTTGAACGTCACCTCCACCGTATCGTGGTCCGAACTGTCGGAAATCCCCTCAAGCCAGTTGGTGGCGAGGAGTTTCCCGCGCGGGTCGCCGCTGTCGGAATATTTCTTTCTGATGTCTGCGTCCACGGCTTCCCCTTATTTTGCGAAGCTGATCGAGCGGGTTTCGCGGATTACGGTTATCTTCACCTGTCCGGGATATGTGAGCTCATCCTGGATTTTCTTGGCGATTTCCGCGGAGAGCTTCTCTGTCTCTTCGTCGGTGATCTTGTCCGCGCCGACTATTACGCGAAGTTCGCGGCCTGCCTGGATGGCGTATGTCTTGAGCACTCCGGGATATGAAAGGGCAAGTTGCTCGAGATCGTTGAGCCGCTTGATGTATGCCTCGACAATCTCGCGGCGTGCGCCGGGGCGTGCGCCCGAGATGGCGTCGCATACCTGCACGATGGGGGCGAGAAGCGAAGTCTGCTCCACCTCGTCGTGATGGGCGCCGATGGCGTTGCAGATGTCGGGTTTTTCCTTGAACTTTTCTGCGAGTTTCATGCCGAGCAGCGCGTGGGGGAGTTCCGGTTCGTCGTCAGGCACTTTGCCTATGTCGTGGAGCAGACCGGCGCGGCGGGCCTTCTTGGGGTTGAGACCGAGTTCGGAGGCCATGACCGCGCAGAGGTTGGCTGTTTCACGCGAGTGCTGAAGCAGGTTCTGGCCGTAGCTTGAACGGTATTTCATCTTGCCGACCATGCGGATAAGTTCGGGGTGCAGCCCGTGGATACCGAGGTCGATGGTGGTTCGCTTGCCTGTCTCGATGATTTCTTCCTCCACCTGTTTGCGGACCTTTGCCACCACTTCCTCGATACGTGCGGGATGGATGCGTCCGTCCACCACGAGCTGGTGCAGGGCGAGCCGCGCTATTTCTCGGCGCACGGGATCGAAACCGGAAAGCACGATAGCCTCCGGGGTGTCGTCAACGATGATTTCGATTCCGGTGGCGGCTTCGAGGGCACGGATGTTGCGGCCTTCGCGACCGATGATTCGGCCTTTGATCTCATCGTTGTCGATATGGAACACTGTTACCGAGTTTTCCACGGCGGTTTCCGTAGCCACGCGCTGGATGCTCTGGATCACGATGCGCTTGGCCTCCTTGTTGGCGGTCATCTTGGCCTCGTCCATAATGTCGTTGATATAACCGGCGGCGGCTGTCTTGGCCTCGTCCTTGAGGCTTTCCACCAGTTTCTCGCGTGCTTCATCTGCGGAGAGGCCGGAGATTCTCACGAGTTCCTCCTGGGCCTGACGTTGCATCTGCTCCAGCTCGGCGCTGCGGCTTTCAAGCAGTTGTTCGCGGTTGTCGAGATTGTTGCGGAGGTTGTCAAGCTCCTTCTTGCGGCGGTTGTTGTCGTTCTGAATCTGGTTGAGCTGTATCTCGCGCTGTTTGGCGCGGGCCTCGGCGGTCTGGACTTTCTGCATCCGCTGGTTGGCGGTGCGCTCCGCGTCATTGATAATCTTCATTTCCTCCTCTTTAGCCTTGAGGAGCTTGTTCTCTTTTATCACGCCAGCCTCGCGGTTGGCTTCCTCTATGATGAGGTTGGCGCGGGAGCCGGCGTTACGTTTGCTGGTCACTGTGGCCACCGCATAGCCGATGGCGAGGGCGGCCACTGCGATTATGATCCAAATTGCTGTCATATCTGATATAAGGTTTTTTTATAATGATAATTATTTGACATGGTTAGGCTTTCGTGATGAAAGCATGACAACATGGATCCGGTCCTGTCGGCGCCGAAGGAATGAAAAAGATTGAAACGAGGTGCTGTATGGAAAAATCAGGAGCCGTGGTCAGGCTCCGCTGCCAGAATGCACTCGTCGGCGAGTGCCGCGGCTTTTGCGTACTGATCCTTTAATTCGCAGTAGAAGGAGGCAAACCGGTAAGCCACCATTGCGAGGATTTCCCGGTCGGTCTTCGAGTGGAATTCCTTGCGCCATTTGGAGTAGAGGTTATCCACTTCCTTCTCGACGTCTCTCACGAAGTCCTGATTCCGGAACGGGACGGTCTGCACTATCCGCTGGCCGCCTATATTGAGGTTCATTTTGATATTTTCCGAGTCGTTCATCTTCCTCCTTTTCATTCCTTGAGAATCTCAAGGCAACGGTCGATGTTGCGGATTAATCCGGCGATATGGCGACGGGCGGCAACGAGGTCATCGGCGTCATTGGCGAGTTTGTGCGAAACCGCAAGAAACTCGGCGTCGAGACGGGCGCGGTCGCGTTCGGCGTAAGCTTCCTCCGTCTTTTTCCGGAGGTCTCGGTTCTCCTCTTCAAGAGAACTGTTCCGGAGGAGGAGACTTTCATTCCGCGCGACGAGCGTATCGATTTTCCCTTTCAGTATTTCAAGGGTGTTCAATAGCGCCTGGCTGCCGTTGGAAGTCGTCATCTGCCAAATTTTTACAAAGTTAATATTTTTTTTTTGAATTAGCGGCTGTTTATGGTGATAAATTTCAATACCATTGTACGCCGTTGTTGGTCTGCGAGCGCTGGTCGTATTTGAGGTCCTTTAGCAGCGACGATTTCACCGCTATATGGAAATTGTAGGATTTGTAGGGGCCGACGGGCACGAACGACGCCGACATGGTGAAGCAGTGCAGATCGCGCGAGATGGAGCAGTTCATGTATGCGATCTTGTGGGCCTGGAAATCGTATGAGGCTGAGAACGAGAAATTCCAGTTTTTTGTGGGGCGCACGTTGCCGTTTATGGACAGGTTCTGGTTCCAGCGACCGTTCCAGCGCATCTTCTCATAGTTGAAATCGCCGTAACCGTAGCTCACCGAATAGTTTACCGACACGCTCCAGGGGAAGTTCCATTTGGCGTAGCCGTCGGCGTCGCTTGTTCCGGAATCCTCTCCCCGCCGGCGTCGCCTTTTTTCGCTGGCCATGTCGGCGAAGCTCTCATGTTCCGTCGGTTCGTCATCATCCTCTCCGTCCGTGTCATTGTTCCTGCGTCGGTCCTCCCCGTTATCTTTTTTTCGCCGGAAGGTGTCGTTGTTGAAAGTGTATGAGAAACTTGTGCCGAACGACGACAGTTGGAGGAAGCGGCCGTCCTGCCAGCAGTAGCGGTCCACCTGTACCGGTGTACCGGTCTCGTTCAGGCGGTATGAGTAGGGATCCCAGGTGGTATTGAAGTTCAGGTTGAAGTTCTTGACGATGCGCAGCATCACGTTGAGCTGGAGGGGGGAGAGCCTGAGCGAGTCGGCGGCGAAATTGTAGCTCTGCGACAGAGACAGGTTCTCGATGAGCGAGATCTTCCTGACACCGGTCGAATCCTTGTCGCTCTTGACTTTCATCTCGAGGTTGTTGGCCAGGTTGACGGAGACGGCACCCTGCCGTCCGCGCCCGGGCACTCCGAAGATTCCGTGGTTGAAGAACGAATAGTCGCGCCGTTGCTCGTGGCCCTGGGCGTCGATGTAGGTGTAATGGTCATAGATTCCCCATCCCGGCATCCCGAAGTCGGGTTGCCAGTTGAACGATACTGTCGGGGTAAGGACGTGCCGGATCATCTCGACCTTGTCGCCGAGAAACTTCATCGGCTTCCAGAATCCGTAGACTTTCGTGTCGAATCCCATGGAGAGGTTGAAGTCGAAAATATTGTAGAATCCGTAGGTGGTGTCCTGGACTTCGCGTGAGGCCTGCGTGTCCCACTGCCGGCGTATCTTGGATGTGTACATCCTGTCGTTCAGAGATATGGAGGGCGATACGTTGAGATATTTGAAGAGGGAGAACGTGGCGCTGACGGGTACGTAGTGCTTCATGCCGTTGCGCCAGTCCTTGATGAGGCTTTTCTTGAAAAATTCATCCTGCCCCGATGTCAGGGAGTTCTGGAACTGTCCGGAGTAGGAGAGTTTGATTTTCTCGTACCATCGTTCGGCGCCGGCCGCCCTTTTCCGTTTGAAAGGCGCGGTCTGCGACATGGTGACGTTGATGTTGGGGAATGACACCTGCAGGGTTGAGTCCTGTGTCCTCTGGGTTATGTTGGCTGTGGCCGAGAGACTCCATTTCGTACCCGGAAACCGGTAGGTGAGGTTGACGGTGGATGATTTGGTGTTTTCTGTAAAATTCTGGTTATAATATGAATTGAGGTCGTTGCGCGAGTATCCGGAGGTTGCGAAATTGACCGATGCGGAGAAGTTCAGGTTGGGGTTTGCCTTGGCGTCCTGCGAGTGGCTCCACACCACCTGGAAGTTGCGCATGCTGTTGTAGTCCGGGGTTCCTTTGTCGCCGGTCACGGTGTTCAGGAAGGAGATGTCGAAAGCGCCGCGGAACTTATAGCGTTTCACGTAGTTGAGGTGTCCCGAGAGTCCCCAGCTCCCCTTGGTGTAGATTTCGCCGCGCAGGGCGAGATCGAGATTGTCGTTGATGGCGAAGTAGTAACCTCCGTCGCGGAGATAGAATCCGCGGTTGAAATCGTCGCCGAAAGTGGGGAATATTATTCCGCTTGAGTATTTTTCGGAAAACGGGAAATAGCCGAAGGGGAGGGCGAGGGGGAGTGGAACGTCGGCGAGCACCATGTATCCCGGTCCGGTCACGACATCCTTTTTGGGCCTTACCTTGGCTTTGGTCAGCTGGAAATAGAAATGTGGATGTTCATGGTCCTCGCAGGTGGTGTACTTGCCGTCCTCTACGTAGAAGGCTCCGTCCTCGGTGCGCTTGGCCTTTCCTCCGGTGAGGTATCCGTCCTGCTGTTCGGTGATTACTTCGGTGATGTATCCCCGCTGGGTCTTGAAGTTGTACTTCATGGTTTTGGACTCATACTCGCCCGATTTGTCCTGGAACACCGGAGTGTCCGTCAGTTCTCCGACGGAGTCCGGCATACCCGTGGCGTGGACGGTGCTCGAATCGAGGTCCATCTCGATTTTTGCGGAGTTCACCTTGAAATCCTGGTATTCGACGGTCCCGTCGCCATACAGGAACGCCCTTTCGAGTCCGCTGAGCACCAGCGAGTCCTTGGCATTGAACGTCACCGTGGATTCGATGTCGACCTTGCTGCGGTTGATTCTGGAGAGTCGTGTCCGGGTGGTGTCGGCAGGTATGGAGTCGGCGGTGACAGAGTCCTGGCCGAGGGGACGGCGTCCTCTCAGCAGGTCGATTCCCGACGGACGTGAAGAGTCGGGCACCGTCGTGGAGACAGAGTCGGAGTCCCGTGTGCGCCGGGAGGCCGGTGTCTGCGGGTCAGGGCTTTGCGAGTAGGCGATGCCGATTGCCGCCATCGCCGCTATAATATAGAATAAGAATCGCCTCAATTAATGGCTTTTGTTCTCCTTGTTATTTATGGGATTGCCTGTCGGCATGGGGAGTTTGCTTCTCCGTGCCGAAAGTATATGCAAAGTTAGCACATATTGTAGAAACATCAAAAAAAATGTTTCTTGTCTGCCGGTGTGCCGGGCGGTATGGGTCTGAAAATTTTGCCGGCGATTTCGCAGCGGATGGCGGTGGCGAGCAGACTGTCCAGTTTTTCCTGGTCCGGCACCTTGTAAAGTTTAAGAGTGCGCACCGACGGATAACGGTTGAACCATGGATCGGTGGACACGTACCATTCTCTGCTTTCCACTCCGGGCATTCTGCCGAGCATGTCGTCGAATTCGAAAATACGTGTGCGTGCGCAGACTGTGAGGGTGCGTTCCCCTCCGCGCAGACGCACCGTCGTCAGATAGTGCATGCGGATGTTGGTGTCGGATTCTGCCTTCTGTTCCGTGGTCCGGCTGCTCACTGTGATCCGCCGTCCGTACCGGCAGTTCACGCTCTCCATCATGGCTATGAAATTGGGCCCGTGGGGAGTGGGGTCGTTGATGCCGTTCCAATGAAGATACAGATGGATCATCTCATGTATGAGCGTGTCTTCGAGTTCGGGCCTGTCGACATCGTAATAGCGGCTCACCGCAAGTGTGTAATGTCCGGGAGCCGGCTTTTGGCCCGGACGAAGTCTTACATATTTCAGATATCCGAGACGTGTTCTGGCATTCGAGACGGCTATTCTGACATCCGGCAGGGAGCCGTTGAAAATGATGCGGTTGAACTCTTGGAATTTTTCTGTGATGAACTGATGGGAGGCTCGCATTGGATCTTGGTTTGTGCAAATTTAGTTCAATTTTCGCATAATCAGGAAAATTTTTCTTGAAAATTCCTTAATTTTGCATTTTGGTTCAGTTCAATTTTATAGCAAATGAAGTATTCTATGAGGCAAGGGTTTAACAATGAGAAGTATATCCGCATCCAGTCGGAGCATATCAGGGAGCGTATCGAGAAATTCAGCGGGAAGCTGTATCTGGAACTCGGCGGGAAGTTGTTTGACGACTACCATGCCAGCCGGGTGTTGCCAGGCTTCCGGCCCGATTCGAAGCTGAGCATGCTCGCCCAGCTTCGCGACCAGATAGAGATAGTGATAGTCATCAGTGCCGAGGACATTGTGAAGAACAAGGTCCGCGCTGATCTCGGCATCACTTACGATGAGGATGTGCTGCGTCTGCGCGAGGCTTTCACGGACCGTGGTTTTATGGTGGGCAGCGTGGTCATTACCCATTATAACGGCCAGCGCGCCGCCGACGATTTCCGCAAACGTCTCGCCCGCTCCGGTATAAAAAGCTATGTGCACTATCTCATCGACGGCTATCCCCACAGTGTGGATCTTATTGCCAGCGACGAGGGATTCGGCAAGAACGATTACATCGAGACGGAACGGCCTCTGGTCATTGTTACGGCGCCCGGTCCGGGATCAGGAAAGATGGCGGTGTGCCTCTCGCAGCTGTATAACGAGAACCGTCGCGGTGTTGAGGCCGGATATGCCAAATTCGAGACTTTCCCGGTGTGGAATCTCCCCCTCAAGCATCCTGTCAATATCGCGTACGAGGCGGCGACCGCCGACCTCAACGATGTGAACATGATAGACCCTTTCCATCTGGAAGCTTACGGAAAGACCGCCATCAACTACAATCGCGACATCGAGATTTTTCCGGTGCTCAACGCACTGTTCGAGGGGATATACGGTGAGAATCCATACAAGTCGCCCACGGATATGGGCGTCAACATGGTCGGCTTCTGCATCGACGACGATGAAGTGTGCTGCAATGCAAGCCGCGACGAGATAATCCGCCGCTATTACGACGCCACAAACAAATTTGTGAGCGGTGCCGACAATGGAGACGAGGTCCAGAAAATACGGTTGCTCTTCAATCAGGCGCGAATCAACACCGACACGCGCCGTGTCACCGTGGCTGCCAAGGAGAGGCGCGACCGCTGCGGCAATCCGTGCGCGGCGATAGAACTGGCCGACGGCACAATCATAACCTCCGAAACCTCGGAGCTGCTCGGTCCGAGTGCGGCGTTGATTCTTAACGCCACAAAGCATCTTGCCGGAATAGACCACAGCGTGAAGTTGATTCCTCAGGAGATGATAGAGCCGATTCAGAAAACGAAGACCGAATATCTCGGAGGCCACAACCCGCGGCTTCATACCGACGAGGTGCTTGTGGCTCTCTCCGTTCTCTCCCAGGCCGACGAACGCTGTCGGCGTGCCCTTGAGAAACTTCCTGAATTCAGAGGCTGTCAGGTGCATTCCACCGTGATGCTCTCCGAAGTGGACCGCAAGATTTTCCGCAAACTCGGCGTAGGCCTCACCTGCGAACCAGTCCTCAAGAAACACAAGTCCTGACCCCAAAGACCCCCAAAAAACAGCCATATACTCCGATAAGAGGAGTATATGGCTGTTTTTGTATTTCCGACCTCGCTTCATTTTATCCTCAATATAAATGTATATAAATGAGGCTTGGGCGTTGAAGCCCGGCAGCGTTTCAACGGAGTTGAAATTGAGGACGAATACTGTATAGAGACACAGTATCAATAGCAATGAGTGGGCAAAGGGTAGGGAGAAAAATGGATGAAAGCAGGAAGTAAATATGTTATGGCAGGGAGAAAATGCTTATATTTGCAGAAAAACTCAATATCTGAATGAAGCCGTCTGAATTCATATCCGAATATCTGGAGTGCTTCGGCTCCGGTGCGCCTCTGCCTCTTGCCGTGATTTATACCGATAAACCTTTGAGGGAGCCTCGGAATATCAAAGGCTGTATGTTCAAGCAATTCCACAGAGCATATAAAGGAGAAACAGTTACTTTCGATGCTGACAGTCTCACTTGCGGAGGCGGTAAATTATACACCGGACTTGGGTCGGCGCAGGAGCGTATTTACGATTTCGTATCGAATATCGAAAAATACAAACAGACACCCGAACAGGTGCGCGATTACATAACCGCTCTTGATCCACGATTGTCTGAAAAGCCATTTCTAAACATTGTTCCGATTGGAAATCTCGACACTTTTGATGACATAGAAGGACTTATGTTTTTTGTGACGCCTGATGTGCTTTCAGGGCTTTTCGCGTGGGCCAATTACGATAGCTCCGATTTGAATACCGTAATGTCGCCTTGGGGGTCGGGGTGCGCATCGTCGATAACAACTATGGTCAATGAGAATCGAGAAGGCGGCAAACACTGTTTTATAGGGATGCTGGATGTTTCCGCACGTCAATACTTCCGCCCCGACATTCTCAGTTTCTCCATCCCGCAGAGCCGACTCCTGGAAATGTGCGGAACGATGAGACAGAGCTGCATATCCGGCAGTCCCGCATGGCTCAAAGTGAAGAAAAGAATAAACTATAAGTCAAGTAAACGGACAATCTCATGAAGTTACGGTGTATGGTATATAATGATGATGCATCGGAAATCTGGACAATTCTGCGTCAAAACAAAACAATCAATATGAAACATGCCATAGCCCTGATAGCCATCGCGCTTGGTTCAATCAGCGTATCCGCTCGGACTGAGGCTGCAGACTCATTGCCTGCGCAAGAGCTTCAGGAGATTGTTATCGAAGCTCCGAAGGTTATTCGAAAAGCCGACATGGATGTTTATCATCCATCCGGGAGTGCTGTCGAGAATTCAAAAAACGGTCTGCAGTTGCTCAACAACCTGATGATTCCATCACTGAATGTGAGCGAGGCACTCGGTTCCATTCAGGCAGCCGGACAATCGGTACAGGTTCGTATCAATGGGCGTGAATCGACAATCGATCAGATCAGGGCTTTACTGCCGGAGACCATAAAACGTGTGGAATGGATGGATAATCCGGGACTGCGTTACGGAGGTGCAAACTATGTTCTGAATTTCATCGTGTCAAATCCGACTGTCGGAGGCTCTTTTCAAGGGCAGGCACGTCCGGCACTCAACATGGCATGGGGATTCTATATGGCGGATGCGAAATTCAATGTCGGTCGTTCTCAATGGGAAGTATATGCCAGCTGCAAGCTGACAGAGAATGTCAGGATTTACCGGGACTACACTGAAACATTCACCTATCCTGACGGCTCTTCACTTTCCCGTAACGAAACGCCATTGGGAGGACGTATGAACAATTCTCTTCCATATTATCTTGCGTCATATAATTATATTAAGCCGGATACCACAGTCTTTGTTGCGCAACTTACAAATCAGCAAAATATCGACAACAATATGGAGTATAACGGCATGATGTCATTCAGTAACGGAGACAATGATGTCTCGCTTACAGAAAGAAGCGGTGACCAAGGAAACTATCCGTCATTATCTCTATATCTCCAGCAGAATTTTGCCCGCAGGCAAATGCTGGTAGTCGATTTCAATGCCTCGTTGTACATTGGCCGCTCATGGTCTGATTATATGGAGCGAATACCGGGTGCAGACAGTTATCTCACCGATATACACACCAACATTAAGGACCGGAACCAGGCTTATGCCATTGAAGCGGACTATATCAAGAACTGGCGTAATTCACGTTTTACTGCGGGGGTGTCTTATAAAGCTAATCGGAACCGTTCTGAATATCAAAATCTTGACGGCAGGATATTTCACCAGAGACAGGACGTGGTATATTTCTTTGCTGAATATTTCCATCGTTTCGGCAAGTGGACGGCTACTGCCGGCATGGGTGTCCAATACACCGACTTTCTTTTCAAGGAGTCAAATCAGGGCAATCATTCATGGAGTCCGCGCCCTCAGGCCACTATTACATATTCATTGAATCAGAACCACAGCTTCCGGCTTAATTTCACCTCCTGGCAATCAGCTCCATCACTTGCCGAGACCAACATTGTGCCGCAGCAGCTTGACGGTTTCCAGTGGCGAGTGGGCAATCAGAATCTTAGCACAGCAAATTCTTATATGCTCACATTCCGGTATGGATTTAATCTTCCATGTGTGAGCGGATCTTTCGGTGTGCGGGCATACACCTCCCCGAATGCCATAACACCCCTGCTGCTTTGGGAGGGTGAAAAGCTGGTAACTACATACGAAAACAGTCGCGGACTCCAGAATCTTTCATTCTTTATTGCGCCGCAAGTAGAAATCATTCCGAACTGGCTTATGGCAAGCGGCTACTTACAGTACCGGATGGAACGTATGCGCGGCACCGGCTATGATTTGCGCAATAACGCATGGAGTGGAAATGTATCCATACAGCTGATGCACTGGGGATTTGTCCTTTCCGGCAACTACGTAAGAGCACAGCGTGATCTATGGGGTGAAAAGATATCATGGGGTGAAGATCTCAATATAATTGATCTCAGTTATAATTGGAAATCATGGCAGTTCGCAGCAGGCGTTATCATGCCGTTCGGCAAATATGATCAGGGAAGTAAGTCGATGAGCAAATGGAACAGTAACGAGCAACACATGAGACTCAATATGCGTATGCCATACATCTCAATAAGTTACAACGTGCAGTGGGGACGTCAGAAGCGTGGAGTTCAAAAACTCGTTAACGCTGATGCAAAAACGGATGCCTCGACCGCGGGAGGAAGATGAGCAAAGCTGCATCCATGCCTGCTGATGCCGGAAGAGATTCCGACATGCCCGCACTCCGGAGCTGATCGGAGTGAGTCAAAGTCGATTTTGAGGATCTTAACATTTTTAAACATATTGCGGAATTAACTTTCTGAGGTGTCGGTTGTCGGATATAAAGGTAATGCATTGTTTTTTGTCTTTCACCATGGGGTGGATGTCATTTCCGCAATCAGTCAATCCAAATCCGCAATCGATAACCCAAAGATGAATTTAAGAGAAATCGCGGCAGGAGCCATGATTTGTGTCTCCTTTGCCGTCTGTGCCAAAGGCAATATCACCGGAACAGTCAGTAACAAGGGTACCGGCGAGCCGATGGACTTCGTTACGGTCCAGATTTTCGACGCTGCTTCAGGCACGCCGCTTCAGATAAGCGCCTCGACCGATGAGAACGGGCATTTCACGCTTAAAGGTGTGCCCGACGGAAACTATGTTGTAAAGGTGATAAATGTCGGGTCGGTCAATCAGGAGCGCAACGTAGGCGTCAAGGGATCCGACATTGATCTTGGGAACATACGGCTTGCCGATGATGCGAAGCTGCTCAAGGAAGTGGTGGTGGAAGGCATCCGGTCGCAGATGCGTTTCGAACTCGACCGGAAAGTGTTCCAGGTCGACGCCAACATCGCCTCGGCCGGTCAGTCGGCCAGCGAGCTGCTGGAGTCGATCCCGTCGGTGGAGGTGGATCAGGACGGCGAGGTGTCGCTACGCGGAAATTCCTCAGTCACTGTATGGATCAATGGAAAGGACTCCGGCCTTACTGCCGACAACCGCGCGCAGATTCTGGAGCAGATTCCGGGAGAGAGTATTGAGAAAATCGAGGTGATCACAAATCCTTCGGCCAAGTATAGCCCCGAGGGAACGGCAGGTATCATCAACATCGTGCTTAAGAAAGACCGCAGGGGCGGGTATTTCGGAAGCGCAGAGGTCTCGGCCAACTCGCGCGGAGGCGGAAACGTGTCGGCAAACATCAACTGGAATACCGCCCGATGGGATACATACGCCAGCATCGGATTCCGCATGCGCCACAACACGGGCGGAACCAGGATGGACCGCGTCTTCGACGACGGTACGTTCGTACGCTCCGAAGGAACACGACGGAATCACGGAAACAATCTCTTCCTGCGCCTTGGTGCGACATATCATCTCACGGACCGCGACGATTTCTATCTCAACGGGTTCGGAATGTTCGGCCACAGATGGGGAAGTTCCGATACGCGTTTCACCTCTACGATGCCGGGACAATGGATCGCGAATCTTCAGCATTCGAGCAACGAGGGGGACAACCGCGGAGCGCACGGCGAGTTCGGTTATACCCACCGCTGGAGCGACACCCATACCATTGACGCCAACGTAGGTTTCAACCATTGGGGCGGCCCGAGCTGGAACTCATATCTTGAGGACGAGACATGGCCGGACGACAGGCATATAGCGGCTTACCGCGAACAGGAGATGCCTGTCAACACCAATTCATGGGAAGCGAAAGTGGACTATACCAATGTCCTGAGCCAATACGTCAAGATCGAGGCAGGATTCAACGGGAACTACAGTTTCGAGAATACCCCCAATTCCACCAGGCGCGGTACTTCCGAGAGCGACATGAAGCTCGATCCCGACCTCTACAACAGATTCATATACGACAACTATGTCTCCGCTCTATATTTCACTCTCGGCGGCAAGGCAGGCATATTCAGCTATTCCGGCGGATTGCGTGCCGAAGCCTGGCAGGTGCGGAGCCGCTCCCTTTCCTACGGAGAGACCGAGCGGGAGGCGCCGCTGTTCAAAAAGAACAATTTCGCGCTCTTCCCTTCTCTATATCTCTCGCTTGCGCTCCCGCACGACAACGAGATGCAGCTCAACTACACGCGGCGTGTGCGCCGTCCATGGGGCGGCCAGCTCAATTCTTTCCGGGATATATCGGATCCCACTTCAGTGTCTTACGGTAATCCTGAACTGGAGCCTGAATACTCCGACTCGTTCGAACTCAATTATCTCAAAAGCTGGGATTATCATCTGATATCGGTTTCCGCCTACCTGCGGAGCGCCGACAATGTGATGAACCGGCTTTCATATATGGATGGCGACGTGATGTATTCTTCCTGGGCAAATGTGTCGTCAAGAGTGAATTCCGGCGTGGAGATCGTCTCCAAGAACAATCTGTTCAGGGGATGGCTCGACCTTACCACCACTGTCAATCTCTACAACAACCATATTTCGGC
>DERZ01000055.1:23782-24429 GCA_002361155.1 Porphyromonadaceae bacterium UBA3327
TCTCTACAACAACCATATTTCGGCATGGAGCTATGTGATGCGTACCGACAAGGGTAAGGAGGTGAATCTCTCGGGAAAAGCCCAGAACGGGTTCGCATGGGATGCCCGCATGATGGCCAACGTGAAGTTGCCCTGGCAACTCTCCTTTCAGGCCACCGGCCGCTATTCATCTGCACACAAGGAGGCTCAGGGCTCCCATCAGGGGGGATGGAGCGTGGACCTGGGACTTCGGAAGATTATCGGTGACTGGTCGATATCGCTTAATTGCCGTGACCTGTTCGACTCGCGCAAGTGGCGCAACACCACGATTGGTCCAGATTACGAACAGACAAGCGAGCGCTGGCGAGGAGGCCGCACGTTCCGCATCACTGTGAAATACTCGTTCGGAAACATGAAAGCGAAGTGCAATAAGCTCAATGCCGTCGACGAACCGGCCGAAGCCGGAGGATACGGCGAGGATATGTAGGGGGGTATATAAAACTTATATAAAAAAGGAGAGACCCCGGATTTCCGGGGTCTTATCCAAACTCTTTATGGAGTGCCATGAAACGGGCCAGAGTGTCCGGGCCGTGGCGCTCCATTGATTTCATCACCTTGTCGAGCGTTTTCTCGCGCCGGATGTCGCCGCTCTTGGAGTAGAACTTGTC
>DERZ01000055.1:24673-25513 GCA_002361155.1 Porphyromonadaceae bacterium UBA3327
GCTCTTGGAGTAGAACTTGTCGGCATAGCAGATGAGCCGTTCCTCGAGAGTCTGCGGGGTCATGTCGCGCAGCGGCAGCGGCAGACGCTGGCTTATGATGTCGTCAACGGTCAGGCCCGCTCCGGTATGACGCTCGCATACGAGCGCGTGGCGCGGAAGTCCTTCGGCCTCCAGCATGCGGCGCCCCTCTGCACCGTGACAGATATAGGGAAGCTCTCCCTCGCACCGGATGTCCGGGGCGTTGCAACGGATGATGCCGATATCGTGGAGGAGGGCTGCCTCCTCCACGAAACCGGCATCAATTCCAAGTCTTCGCCGTTCCGCGCATTCAAGAGCCTTACGGGCCACAAGCATGCTGTGGACTGTCAGTATCTCTTTCAGCCGGGATCCGGGTGTATAATATCTGTCAATTATCTCTTCGACGCGTGTCATCAGTCGAGTTCGATGATCTCGCACCATCCGTGGGTGTCGGGAGCATCTCCGTACTGGATGTCCTGCAGCGCATGGTAGAGCTTCGTGGTCACCGGACCGGCTTCCTCCATGCCGTATACAAAGCTGGTGCCTTTGTCGAGGTCGTCGATCTGGCCGATGCCTGTACATACGGCTGCGGTGCCGCAGGTGCCTGTCTCCGAGAACTCGGAGAGTTCCTCGTAGGGAATCTCGCGCTGCTCAACCTTCAGGCCGAGGTCTTCGGCGAGGGTGCGGAGGCTCTTGTTGGTGATGGAGGGAAGTACGGTGCGGGAGTTGGGCGTCACGTATGTGTTGCCTTTTACGCCAAAGAAGTTGGCGGCGCCGCACTCGTCGAGATATTTGTTTTCTTTCGGGTCGAGATAGAGCATC
>DERZ01000055.1:25760-27266 GCA_002361155.1 Porphyromonadaceae bacterium UBA3327
TCTTTCGGGTCGAGATAGAGCATCACGGAGTAGCCGAGCTCGTGGGCTTTCTGGCCGGCGTTGAGCGATGCGGCGTAATTGCCGCCGATCTTGATGGCGCCTGTTCCCTTGGGAGCCACGCGGTCATAATCACGAGAGATGCAGACTTTTGTGGGCTTGAAACCACCCTTGAAGTAAGGACCTACCGGAGTGGCGAACATGATTACCATGTAATCCTTGGAGGGGCTTACGCCGACCTGGGCGGATGTGCCGATCTCGAGCGGACGGATGTAGAGCGAGGCTCCCGAGCCGTACGGCGGGATGAAGCGCTTGTTGAGCTTGACCACCATGCGGACCATTTCCTCGAATTTCTCTATGGGCAGCTGCTCCATGCTGATGCCCTCCGCGCTGCTGCGGAAGCGCTTGGCGTTCTCGTCCATGCGGAACACGCGCACCTTGCCGTCTTTTCCGCGGAATGCCTTGAGTCCCTCGAACGCCTCCTGGCCGTAGTGCAGACAGGATGCCGCTATGTGAAGGGGAATGTATTCATCCTGTGTGGCGATGATTTCGCCCCATTTGCCGTCCTTGAACTCACAGCGGACGTTCCAGTCGGTCTTTACATATCCGAAGGGGAGTTTGCCCCATTCGATTTCGGTCTCTTTCATGATTTTGATAAGGTATTATGGTTTAAAATAGCTTCTGTATATTCTGTCGGACAGAGGAATGTTGAGTGTCATACCGCCACCTTGCATGTCACGTCGCCGATCTTTACAATGTAGACTCCGTGGGCAGGCAGCGTGAACTGCGATGTCCCCTGCGGGGCCGTCCCGGTGCTGACAAGCCGGCCGAGAATGGTGAAAATCTTGATCTGCACGGGATGGTTTGCCGTGACTATTATCACTCCCTTTGCCGTCTTGATCTCGAATTCGGAGGCGCTTATCACTGGTTCGGCGTCCTGCCGTTCCACTTTCACCGGTTCCCATCCCTTGGCGGAGGATGCAAAGGAAATCGTCGCAGTCGCGAGTATCGCGGCGATAACCGTTATGCGCAGGGTTCTGGGGATAGTTTTCAGCTTCATCGTGATGTCGGTTTTTCCGGTGGAAGGAGCTCTTGCAGCTTCAATTTGTAAAATTACAAAATTCTTTTTAATCTCAGTACTTTTTTAGATAAAAAAATCCCCGCGAGGTTTAGTCGCGGGGATTTTTGGATCGATATCGGTTTAATATCAGCCTTTCTTCTCCTCATTCTGGAGTTTCTCCTTCAGAGCCTGGAGAGCGTCGAGGTCGCCGAGTGTGGCCTTCTCGATCTGCGGGGTCACGATCTGCTCAGCTGCGGGTTTCTTCTCGCGGCGGGGCTGTGACGCACGGCGCTCAGCTTTTGTAGCGTCTTCGGCTATGCGGCTGTGGCTGAGGATGATGCGTTTGTTGTCCTTGTTGAACTCAATTACCTTGAAGGGAAGCACGTCGTTGAGCTTGGCCTGAGTGCCGTCCTCTTTTACGAGGTGCTTGGGAGTAGCGAAGCCTTCCA
>DERZ01000055.1:27543-27684 GCA_002361155.1 Porphyromonadaceae bacterium UBA3327
CTTGGGAGTAGCGAAGCCTTCCACGCCGTCCTCAAGTGAGATGACTGCGCCCTTGTCGAGAACTTCGATCACGGTTCCCTGATGGATTGAGCCTACAGTGAATTTCGACTCGAAGCTGTCCCAGGGATTCTCTTCGAGCTG
>DERZ01000055.1:27981-33404 GCA_002361155.1 Porphyromonadaceae bacterium UBA3327
ACATCCCAGGGATTCTCTTCGAGCTGCTTGTGGCCGAGCGAGAGACGACGGTTGTCCTTGTCGATCTCGAGCACCTGCACCTCGATGTCGTTGCCAACCTGTGTGAACTCCGAGGGATGTTTGATTTTCTTTGTCCAGCTGAGGTCTGAGATGTGGATGAGACCGTCCACTCCCTCTTCGATCTCGACGAACACGCCGAAGTGGGTGAAGTTGCGGACTTTCGCGGTGTGGCGGCTGCCGATGGCGTATTTGGTCTCGATGTCCTCCCAGGGATCTTTCTTAAGCTGCTTGAGACCGAGGCTCATCTTGCGCTCCTCGCGGTCGAGGGTGAGGACCACTGCCTCTACCTCGTCGCCGGCCTTGAGGAAGTCCTGCGCGCTGCGGAGGTGCTGGCTCCAGCTCATCTCGCTCACGTGGATAAGTCCCTCCACGCCGGGCTGTACCTCTACGAAAGCACCGTAGTCGGCCATAACCACTACGCGGCCCCTGACATGGTCGCCCACCTTGAGTGTCTGGTCCAGATTGTCCCAGGGATGGGGTACAAGCTGCTTGATACCGAGAGCGATGCGCTTCTTCTCGTTGTCGAAGTCGAGGATAACGACCTTGATGTCCTGATCAAGCTCAACAACCTCGTGGGGATCCGAAACACGACCCCAGCTGAGGTCGGTGATGTGGACGAGACCGTCCACGCCGCCGAGGTCCACGAACACGCCGTAGGCGGTGATGTTCTTCACCTTGCCCTCGAGCACCTGACCCTTCTCCAGCCTGGAGATAATCTCTTTCTTCTGCTGCTCGAGCTCGGCCTCGATCAGAGCCTTGTGGCTGACCACCACGTTTTTATATTCCTGGTTGATTTTGACAACCTTGAATTCCATAGTCTTGTCGACGAATACATCGTAGTCGCGGATGGGGCGCACGTCGATCTGCGAGCCGGGCAGGAACGCCTCGATGCCGAAGACATCGACGATCATACCGCCCTTGGTGCGGCTCTTGACATAACCCTTGATGACCTCGTCGTTCTGGAGAGCCTCGTTGACGCGGTCCCAGCTGCGGGTCTGGCAGGCTTTCTTGTGCGAGAGACGGAGCTGGCCGTTCTTGTCCTCGAGGGTCTCGATGTAGACTTCCACCTCATCGCCTACCTTCAGGTCGGGATTGTAGCGGAATTCGCTTACGGGGATGATGGCGTCGGATTTCATGCCGATATCCACGCGTACCTCACGCTTGGTAATCGACTTGACAGTGCCGGTTACAACTTCATTTTCCTTGGCCGTCTTAAGAGACTCGTCGTAGGTGCTTGCAAGTTCCTCGCGGCTCTTCGAACCGGCCGTGTTGCCATTCTCGTAGGCGTCCCAATCGAAATCTTTGATCGGAGTTTGAATTTTTAATTCAGACATTAAAAATAGTTAATAATATGGTTAATAATTCTCTCCTTGTGGCAATCGTCGCCACAAGCGGCACAAAGTTAGGTCTTTATTTCCGATTTTCCAAAAAAAAACATAACTTTGCATTGAATAAGAGGAATAATTCCTGTTTCAAGCCGTCTTTACACGAATTTGATTCATGGAAAGGCTTTTTTGAAGTCCATTTCATTGAAAGTTAAATTCAAATACGACTCTCTAAATTCAAACATTGTATTATGAAAAATTATTTGAAATCTCTTGCGGCTTCGGCCGTGCTTTTTCTGGCTGTGGCGGTTCCGGCCGTGTCCCTCACTTCCTGCGCCGGATCCTACGACAAAGTGGCCGGGAAGATCGAGAACAGAGACTCGCTTTCCCAGAAGGATTATGAAATGATGTTCGATTATGTCGATGAGGCCATGGATGCAGTGGATCGCGTGTCGGAGAAATATAAGAACGATCCGGTCAGACTTCAGACCGAAATGAATGCCGTAAATGAAAAGTACGGACATCTCGAGGATTTCGTCAATGCCATCACGGATGCTGACAACGCGGGCAAACTCGATAAGGAGAACGCCGGGAAACTTGAGCTTCTGCAGCGCCGCCTTCTGAAGATGATGGGCCTCGATCCCGACGAACTGATGAAGGAGACGGCTCCCGACGCTGAAAATATTTGAATGATGATCATAAGAAATACCATTATAATCTAATAATTATGAAAAGACTTTTACTTGCCGCCGCGTGCGGCCTCGCCGCCTTCGGGGCATATTCCCAGGGAGACGCTTCCATCTGGAAAAACAACAAGGGTATTACCGTCGGTTTCATCACCCACCAGAGCCTGACCAATGACGACTTTATGGAAGAACTCGGTATGAAATTGCCTTTCCAGTACAACAGTTCTTACGGATTCGGTTTCACCACCGGCAACACCTATCTCTGGCCGAAGGGAGAAGGCTGGGCCGGCAACCGCATCAAGGTGGGAGTGGATGTCCGCTGGTTCGATGTCAGCTTCGTGAAGTACAACAAGTATCCGAAAATCGGCGGCGTGGACCTGAAAAATTTCGTAGGTGCTCTCGATGATATATTCGGACCGGAATACTCCCGTGCTCCGGGAGACTTCGACGGCGATTGGGGTTGGGGTGAAGATGAGGATGATGGATATGACGACTTTGCCGACGACTTCATGGACAAGATCGGCAACATGCAGGTGCAGATCGGCATGGGTGTCGGTCCGTCGGTGTCGATTGCCCCTCTGGCTCATCTTGACAATGCCGCCCGATTCCTTCGGGTGAATATATACGGCCACTTCGATCCGCAGGCGTCGGTGGTGATCTCCAAGGATTATCAGGGTGACCTCCACGGATCGTGGGCATTCCTGCCGACATGGGATTTCGGAGGCAACATACAATGGAAGAATTTCGTGGTCGGAGTGGAAGGCCGCTGGGGTTCCGCCAAATATTCCGATATCTCCGGAGGTGACGAAATGGACTTCGATGATGATATTCCGGGCCTTTCGGATATTGTCAGAAGCAACAAGGTCAGCTGGCGCAACGCATCTTTCCGCGTGAACGTAGGATTCCGCTTCTGATTTCTATGTTATAACTGTAAAGTATAAAGCAAGATAAAAACCGGACCGCTCACTGAAAGCGGTCCGGTTTCTATATTTAAGGCAGCGGGCTTCAGCCTCTGCTCAAAAGTCCGAGATGCTGCAGGGCATGCACCACGCCGTGCTTGCGGACATCGGTGGTGACATAGTCGGCGGCCTCTTTCACCTGCTGCGGGGCGTTGCCCATGGCCACTCCGGTGCCGCAGAGACGAAGCATCGGGATGTCGTTGTCGCCGTCACCGAACGCCACGGCCTCTTCTTTACGGAGTCCGAAGTATTCAAGCATCTTCGCCACTCCCTCTCCCTTGTCGCTCCCTTTGGGGACGATGTCGCAGAAGAGAGGATTCCAGCTTGTTGGCTCGCAGTCCGGAAGGATCTCCTTGAACAGTCCGACTCTGCTCCGGTCCTCTTCCGTGCCGAAGGCCATCAGCTGTACTATCTCCTTGCCGTCGGCTTCGGATATGGGCCTTACCGGAGTGGAGGGGAGATTCAGCAGCCGGCATGCCGCAGTTACTTCCGGAATCTCGCGTGTGATGAAGATGCCCCCGGCGGCCGGAACCACTGAAAAAGCCAGGTCGCTTTCCGGAGCGAACGAGATAAGGCGGCTGATGCTTGCATGTTCTATCGGACGGATATGAATAAGCGTGCGTTTGTCGGCGAGGAGGACCATGGCTCCGTTTGCAGTGACATAGCCGTCGAATTCGGTGTCGCCGAGATTGTCTATCCATTCGAGGTGTCGCCCGGTGGCTATGAATACTTTCACTCCGTCGGCACGCACCTGGCGGATGGCCTCCCTTATTTCGGCCGGAATGCCGCGGTCGCCGAACGGAACCAATGTCCCGTCGATATCAAAAAATATTGCCTTGATACTCATTTATGATCTGTCTTGTTATGCGGTTTTGACTGAGGTCGTGATGTGTGAGGGTGAGAATACCCGTGGAGAGAGGGCGGCGAGGATTGTTCCCCGTCCGGCAAGGTAGGCGAGGAATGCTGTCCATAGTCTGCCGTTGTCGGGAAGTGCGATCCCGTCGGTGTGGATGAAGCATATTCCGAAGAACAGCAGTGCGGAGACTGCGGTTGCCGCGAGCATTGTGCGGGTGGCGGTCAGTCCGATGTAGAATCCGTCGAAGATGAATGCAGCCACGGTGAGCGGCGGGATAAGCGTCAGCCACAGGTAATAGTTGCGGATGTCGGCCCGGACAGTCGGGCTGTCGGTGATCAGTGCCACTATAGGGTCCGGAGCGAAACAGTAAATGCCGAAGAAAAGCGCGGCTATCGCCGCCGACCACCATAGGAGCGCGTTACGGCTGCGGCGGAGCATCCCGAAGTCGCGGGCTCCGGCAAATCTGCCGGTGAGCGCCTCGGCGGTGAATGCGAGACCGTCCATGAAAAAGGAGAAGAAATTGAAGAACTGCATCATCACGGCGTTGGCGGCAAGCGTCAGCGCACCGAGACGCGAGCCGATTGCCGTGACACCGAGCGAGACGGCCATGATGGCGGCCGACCGGAAAAAGATGTCGCTGTTCACGCGGAAGAAACGGCCGAGGCCTTCTCTGTCGGTGAAGACATCACGGAACGGAATCCAGAGTTTTCCGCCGGCCTTGCGGCGCGCGAGGATGAGCGCGAGAAGAAGTCCCAGCCAGTTGGCCGAAAGCGTTCCGATCGCCACTCCGATGAACCCGGTGTGGAATATGAGCACCATCGTGAGGCTGATTGCGATATTTATCACGTTGGTGGCGATTGCCACTGTCATCGGTATCAATGTGGTCTGCATTCCGAAGAGCCATCCCTGCACGGCGTTGGTGGCCAGAAGTGCCGGGGCCGACATGAGGACGATGGTGTAATATCGCGATGCGAGCGAGCGTATCGGCTCGTCGGGCGAGATCAGGGTAAGGAGCATTTCCCTCAGTGGATACATCAGCAGGAGAAGCAGAGTTCCGATGGCGGCACCGAGCGTGACGGCACGGGAGAACACCGTCCGCAGCGCGACGGCGTCATCCGCTCCGAAAGCCTGCGCAGTGAGTCCTGTGGTTCCCATCCGCAGAAAACCGAACAGCCAGAATGTAACGTTGATCATCATCGACCCGACGGCAATGGCGCCGATGAAGCTGTCCGCGCCGAGATGGCCGGCTATCGCCGTGTCGCACAAGCCCAGCAGCGGCACCGTGATATTGCTCAGTATCGCCGGTACGCTCAGTCGTATTATCTCTCTGTTGATTCTCATTTCTGCATGTTGATCATTATCTCTGCTCCGATGGATTCATGTCTGGAATTCTCTGCAAAATTACGAATTATAATCGGTTCCGGCAAAACGGCCTTTTGTGTCAAACTGCACGTCCATGTAAATTTTTTCAGGCAAAATTGTGTGGGTAAATGAAATACTTGTTAACTTTGCATCACCTTAGATTTGCAGCGGCAAA
>DERZ01000056.1:0-249 GCA_002361155.1 Porphyromonadaceae bacterium UBA3327
GGCCAGCAGATTGCAAACTATGAGCCTCAGAACTTCAACCAACTCCCTATCGAGCAGGTATGTGACAAGAATGGGAATCCTGTAATCCTGGAAGTGCCCTATCCTGGCCGTATAATATATAGCCATATCTGGCACGTGAATGTAGGGCGCATGAATCTCTACCTTATGGATACGGACTTCGACATGAATTCGGAGTTTGACCGTTCGATCACCCACCAGCTCTATGGCGGTGACTGGGAGAACCGTATC
>DERZ01000056.1:548-798 GCA_002361155.1 Porphyromonadaceae bacterium UBA3327
GAACCGTATCAAGCAGGAATACCTTCTTGGCATCGGCGGTATATTGATGCTTAAGAAGCTCGGTATCACAACCCAGCTTTACCATGCAAACGAGGGTCATGCCGCATTGCTTAACCTGCAGCGCCTTGTTGATTATGTACAGGGTGGGCATCTTGATTTCAATGTTGCGCTTGAGGTTGTACGTGCATCTTCTCTATACACTGTACATACACCCGTGCCTGCCGGACATGACTATTTTGATGAAGGCTTG
>DERZ01000056.1:1112-1241 GCA_002361155.1 Porphyromonadaceae bacterium UBA3327
GTACATGGGCGAATATCCCGCCAAGTTGGGCATTTCATGGAATGACCTCATGAATATGGGCCGCGAGAACCCGAATACAAATGAGCGCTTCTCGATGAGCGTATTTGCCCTGAATACATGTCAGGAAGC
>DERZ01000056.1:1566-77821 GCA_002361155.1 Porphyromonadaceae bacterium UBA3327
TGGCGTAAGCTGGCTTCACGGAGAGGTGTCCAAAAAGATGTTTGCCGGAATATGGAAGGGCTACAACTGGCAGGAAAGCCATGTAGGCTATGTGACAAACGGTGTGCATATGCCAACTTGGGCCGCTTCAGAATGGAAGGCGTTCTATACAGAACATCTTGGTGCGCAGGTGTTTGAAAACCAAAGCGATCCTGAAGCCTGGAAGGGTATATTCAAGGTGAAGGATGAAGACATCTGGAACATGCGTATGGCGCTGAAGAATAAGTTTATCAATTTCGTGCGCCGCGAATTTAAGGCACGGTGGTTGGCAAACCAGGGTGACCCGTCGGCAGTGATGGAAATTGTCGATAAGATAAACCCCAACGCATTGATAATCGGTTTTGCCCGCAGGTTTGCAACATACAAACGTGCCCACCTGCTGTTCACAGACCTTGACCGTCTTGACAAGATTGTGAACAATGAGAAGTTCCCTGTCCAGTTTATCTATTCTGGCAAGGCCCATCCTGCTGATGGTGCCGGTCAGGGCTTGATCAAGCGCATCAAGGAGATATCAAAGATGCCTCAGTTCCTGGGCAAGATAATTTTCTTGGAAGATTATAACATGATTGTTGCAAAACGCCTTGTTACAGGTGTGGATATCTGGTTGAACACTCCTACACGTCCGTTGGAGGCATCCGGTACTTCTGGAGAGAAGGCGGAAATGAACGGTGTGCTCAATTTCTCGGTGCTTGACGGCTGGTGGTATGAAGGCTACCGGTTCAATGAAAAGGCAGGATGGTCGCTTACCGACAAGCGTACATTCACCGACCAGGCCCAGCAGGACAAGCTTGATGCGGCTACAATCTACTCCATGCTCGAGAACGAGATCGTACCTCTCTACTTCAAGAAGAACTACAAGGGATTCAGTCCGGAGTGGATACAGTATATCAAGCGCTCGATAGGCCGCATCGCCCCCCACTTCACAATGAAGCGTCAGCTCGACGACTACATATCACGCTTCTACGAGCCCGAGGCACGTCGTTGCCACGCTCTCGCCGCCCATAACTTCAAGGAGGCCCGCGAGATTGTCGAATGGAAAGAGAACTTCGCTTCCCGCTGGAACGGCATCCAGATACTCGGCTCCGAATTCACCGAGAGCAACGCGCAGGGCGCGGCACGCACCGGCGACAGATTCGATGTGTGCTGCACTGTCAACACCAATGGCCTCGGCGATTCGCTCGGCGTGGAACTTGTGATGTACAAGGACAAGGATGGCGTGAGCACATACTCCGGCCGCAAGGACCTCGTCATCACCGGTCACGAAGGCGATATCTACCATTACGAGCTCAAGGATCAGATGAAGGAGGCGGGAGTGTTCCGCTACTCCCTCAGGATGTATCCCAAGAACGACAGGCTGCCGCACCGTCAGGATTTCGCATACGTGCGTTGGTTCTGACAGCTGAAAGCCACAATACTGTCTTCCATTAGAAGACAAGTATAAAGAAAGGGACGGTCCGCTGCGGCCGTCCCTTTGATTTTGATCATTATTCCATAAACATCTTTACGCGGTTCCATCGGCCGTCCAGTGCGTCGGGCACACAATCTTGTTCCTCCGGCATCTTCATGTCTGCGAACTGGCTTGCACTCCAGATGAAAGGAGTCTGTTGCACGTGGGCTGTTCCGTATTTCATCCAGAACGATCGCTTGTCGCCCGTGATAGATGGTTTTCTCGACAGACTGGCGAGTGTCTCCCTGATCAGTTCTGTTGTGCAGGCCTTGGCGTCGACCGAACCGTCGGGACGTATTCTCGGCATCTCCGTGGTGCCGTATCCGAGATCCCACCGGCCATAGATCGAGAGCGGTTCCCTGTCCTCGGTGTAGGTGATCAGGTCTTTGGCAGTCTCCACGTCGGTCACGGTACCCAGACGTGCCCAGAGCTGGTTGCGGCGCATGGGACGCAGGTTCATGCTCTCGAGCTCGTAGCCTACCCACCACGATACCGGCTGGTTGACTCCGAAAATATGGCTTGTGGAGATCAGATGATGGTCGTAGTCGAGGTGATTGGGCTTGTAACCCGTGGAGTCGACGATGTCCATTTTCTTTCCGTCGCATTTGAAGAGAACGAAACGGTTGTAGCTCATGTCTATCAGTCCTATCTCTCCCGTGTTGGCGTCTACAAGCTGATATCCGTTCAGATATGTGCCTGTGTTGTCGAGCTTGCAGTACTCATAGAACTCATCGATGCTGCGCGCGAACTGTTCTGCGGCAGCCGAGCGGTAGGTGAGCCATATACCGGCTGTCCTGGGCTTGTCATAGAGGTCTACATGGGTGGTCTCGTTGAAGCCTATGCCGTTGCCGTTGAAGCCGAAATCGGTGTTCGATCCGAACTGGCCCGGGCAGTTGGCATTCTGTGTTACGAAGTCTTCGCCGATCACGTAGGTCACCGCGCAGGACTGTGCCCAGAAGCAACACCAGGAGTTGTGCGTCCACACCACGTTGCCGTCGGGAAGCACTTTGGTGAATGCCGTGCAGTGGTCCGGTTTGTCTTCCGGCGCGCGTTTCCTGTGGACGGTGCCATAGCCCATCACCAGTCCGAGCTTGTCGCCTAAGCAGTCGAACAGGTCGTACTGCGAGTTGATGAAAATCACGTCGAGAAACGAGAGCGGGTCTGTGTCGTAGCCGAGCTTGCTCTGCTCTGAGGAATGGTTTGTCAGTCTCAGGTCGGCGAGACTAACATCCTTACGTGGCTCGTTGCCGGCGGCTCCGTCGTAGATACCCAGCTGGCGCATCATCAGTCGTATGATTTTCTGTACCATCGGGTCATCCTTGCGGGCCTCCGCCCAGTCGCACGTATAGTTGTAGTTCTCGATTATGGTCTGGGCAGCTGTCGTGAGGTATTCCGGCCTGACCTCTATCGACAGGGCGTCCTGGGGAGTGGCTCCTATCAGGAAGTTGCGCCATGAGTTGTCGCGTGTCGCCAGAATCGTCTTGCCGGTCTGGACTTTTCCCTGCACATACCCGGCGTTGTATTCGTTCTGGTAGATGCAGACATCCGGATTCTGCGCGTAGATGGCATAGTTCCAGTTGTTGTCGACGCACTGCGCGAAACCGCAGGTATATTCATCGAGGATAAACCTGGTAGCCTCCGTGTTTTTGAAATTTTCTTTATAATTAGCCATGATATTTCTTTTAATGATGGTTGGATATTGTCCGGATTACTCCATGAACATTTTCACCGGATTCCAGGCGCCGTCGATGGCGTCGGGTATGCAGTCCTCCTCTTCGGGGAGTTTGAACCTGGCCCAGCGGCTTTCGCTCCAGATAAAGGGGGAGCCGTCAATGTATGGACTTCCGAATTTCATCTCGAACGAAGTCTTTTTTCCGTCTATCGAAGGCTTCATGCTCAGCGATTCAAGAACCTCCCTGATTCTGGCGGTGCTGAACGCTTTGGCATCGATCGACCCGTGTGGCTGATAGCGCAGGAACTCCGATGTCCCCATGTTCTTGTCCCAGCGTCCGGCTATGGATATAGGCTCGAGACTTTCGTTGTAGGTCACAAGTGCCTTTGCGCTTTCCATGTCATGGACGTTGGCGATGTTGCGCCACAGCTGGTAGCGTCGTTTGGGCGCTCCGTCGATAGTCTGCAGTTCGCGCCAGATTCTCTTGTACGACGGGATGTTGCATCCGAGCACATGCGTCTCGGTGACCATGTGGCGGTCCCAGTCGAGGAAGTTGGGTTCGTAGCCTGTGGAGTCGTTCACGGTGAGCTGTTTGCCGTCGCTTTTGAAGAGGGCGAAGCGCGCGTAGCTCATGTCGATCATTCCGAACTCTCCCCGGTAGGCATCCACAAGCATATAGGCGTTGAGGTAGGTTCCCGTGTTGTCCATCTTCACATAGTCGTAAAACTCGTCGATGGAGCGGGCGAACATCTCGGCGGCGGCGGCTCGCCATGTGAGCCAGAGGCCGAGCGCCTTCGACTCGTTGTAGAAGTATGTCTCGGTGGTCTCGTTGAATCCGATTCCGTGACCGTTGAATCCGAAATCGGTGTTAGAGCCGAACTGTCCGGGGCAGAACGAGTTCTGGGTCAGGAAGTCGGAGCCGATCACGTACGTTATTGCGCAGCTTTGGGCGAAGAGGCAGCACCAGCTTGTGTGCGTCCAGTAGATGTTGCCGTCCTCTGTCATCTTCACAAATCCCGAGCAGCGTCCCGGTTTCAGGCGCTCCTCCGATCCGTTGAGCGGAGTTCGAAGTTTCATGTTCTCGTCATCCTTGGCCACCTGGTTGAGCGCCAGCCCGATCTCCTTGCCGGCGGCATCCCAGAGGTCCATCTGTCCGTTGATGAAGTAGATGTCGATAAATGTCAGAGGTTCATCGCCGCTGTGCATCTTCCTCTCCTCCGGATCCATACCTGCGAGACGCAGGTCATCGAACTTGACATCTTTGACAGGTGCCTTGTCTGACGCACCGTGATATATGCCCAGCATCCGGTACATCAGTCTGATTATTCCCTGCGCCTTTTCGTCGGTCCGGTTCCTGTATGCCCAGTCCACGAGATAATCGTAGTTGTCATTGAGGCATTTCACCGCGGCTTCCACTGCGGCGGGGGGAGGGGTCACCGAATCGGCTCCGGGACCTTCATCGAGCACGTACCATCGCCAGGTGTTGTTTCTGGTGGCCCTTATGGTCTTTCCCGTCTGGACTTTTCCCTGTACATAGCCGGCATTGTACTCGTTCTGGTAGATGCTGACGTCGGGATTCTGAGCGTAGACCGCATAGTTCCAGTTGTTGTCCACGCACTGGGCGAACCCGCGGGTGTACTCGTCGAGCACATACTCGGTCGGCTTTGTGTTTTTGAATTTTGGTGTATACATAACTTTTCAGATAAGATTTATTTTCATTTGGTTTTTGAATCGCCAGGATTCTTTTTGTCCGGCGTGATCGGACTGTCCGGTACCACCGGTTTTGCCGGCTCGGTTGATTTCTCGATAGCCTTTTCGAGGGCGTCGGATGAGGTTTGAGCCGCCGCAGCTGCCTTTTTTGCATCGGTTGCCGCTTTCTCGGCTGCCTCGGCTGCTGCTTCGGCCGCCTGGTCGGCCTGTTCAGCTGCCTTAACCGCGTTGCGCGCCCCGATCTCAACCATTTCAGTGTCGGAGACTTTCTTGAGAGGAACATCCGACGGGACGGGATTGACCGATGCGGCGTTTGTGGATGTCGGTCCCTGGGCCGCTTCAGATACTACGGCATGTTTCCGGCTTTCATCCTTGCGTGCGCTGACTATGATCTTACGGATAATCACCACGCCGAGTGCTATGAGAGATATCCACAGACAGATCCTGAATGCGAATATAGGATGGGTGGATGTCGATACATGCATCACTTTGCCGATACCGTCGATGATGAAAGGCGCTACGACGTTGCCGATGGAATCCATCGATGCGAACCATGCCAGTGTGAGGGTGAGGGCCACGCGGGTCGAGGCCACCGACAGCCGGTCATAATAGTAAGGCTGGGCTATGCCGTAGAAGTAGGAGGCAATCAGGATACCGATACCTACTATCACGGCTTCGTCGGAGATTGCCATCAGCAGGAAACCGATGGCTATCAGAGCCATCACGGCTATCGCCACATGGTTCTTGAGGATTCGCAGACACCAGTTGAGGGTAAAGCCCGATGCCATGATTCCGAGGAACAGTATCGAGGTGAGGTCGCCGGCCGTTCCGGAGTTGGTGTATCTGAACGGGATGTAAAGGCTGATTGCGGCTATTACAAGGGTTATCACGAAGTAATAGATGCAGTAACGGACGAGCATCGGGATGTTGACCTGTTGCGAGAATTTGTAATGTACCTTTGGTACGCCTTTTTTCGAGGCGTCGTTGTTGCGGATGTCCGCAGGCTCCTTGATGTAGTTCTTGAATCTGTGCGCGAAGAAAAGGGGTACGAGTGGAAGGAGGTAGATAAGGAAGGGGAGTCTCCACCATATCTTGGCCAGATAGCCGGTGGCGATAACCGACACCATAAGCACGCCGTTGAGCACTGCCGATGTGTAACCGTACTGTTTGGTGCGCTGCTCTCCGCTGAAAAGATCGGCGATGAAGGCTGTGGAGAGTGGCGATACGATTCCGGACGCTATGCCGATAAGGAAACTGAGTATGATCAGCGTGATCATGTTCGGAGCGAAGAAGAAGAGCGCTCCCCCTATTCCGTAGAACAGACATGTCCAGTTCAGCAGTTTCATGTTGTTGAACTTTGTACCGATCCATCCTCCGGCAAACACGAATGGAATAGCCGCGATATTCGGCCCTAAGGTTAAGAACTGGGTCTCGAGCTGGCTTGTGCCGGGGAATATTTTCTGAAGGTCTCCCATTATGGGGGAGATGGCGAGTCCCGGTATGGATGTGATGATGAAAATCACATACAGGTTGAACACCGCCCATAACGGTAGTGTGCCGTTGCCGTATCCTGATTTGATTGTCATGACTTATTTCCTTTAAATGTTGATATTTGTAGTTGGTCTGTCTGTGGCTCAGAACGTGAAGGCGAGCTGGGTCTGGATTCTGTTGTCGTGTGCTCCCCCTTTGTTCCATGTCTGGCGGTGTCCCCAGATATACTCGACTCCGAGCTGCAGGTAGGATGTGAAGTTATAGAAGCAGTTCACGGCTCCGTAAAGAGCATATTTATAGTTGTCGTCATCCGGAAGCGCCTTGGCATAGCCTTCCACATCCCATATTCTTGATTCGGAGAACATGGCGTTGAACTGAAGCTTGTCGGTGGCGTTGACTGTAACTCCGAAGTTGGCGCCCAACATGGGAGTTGGTTTAAGACGGCCGGGTTCGCTGTTGCTCGGTATCCATGAGAGAGGTTTCCCAGCTATATCCTGCAGGTAGGCCCCGATGCCCTCTCCGTATGCGATCTGATAGTAGAGTATCACCGGTTTTGCTGGTTGCACGTTGCCCGAAAGCATCACTCCCCATCCCGAAGTTCCCCGCAGACGGTCGTTGAGAAGATCCCGGTACGAGATGTGGCGGTATATTCCTGAGAGACGGATGCGGTTCCACTTCGACCAGCTGTATTCCACCCATACCGGGATGTCGGGACAAAGTTGTGCCACATCGGTGGTGAGTGCCTTGGTATCATCATATTTTCTGTAGTCCTTTCCGCGGTAATATCCGTTTGACGAGTAGTAGGAGGGTACATCGATGGCGGCGGCGAACCGGAATCCGTTGTAGGACTTCGAAGTGTAGCCTACTTCGTATGCAACTGCCGAGACACAGCCGGAGGGCCCCTGGGGGTCTATCGTCGGAGGCTGGCAGGCATATCCGTCCTGAAAGAGGGTGAGTTTCATACCCGCCGTGAAATTACGGTAGGAGAGCCATGCGCGTTGCAGCATCACCTGCGAATTTACGCCGTTGATTCCCGCCTTGACATATCCTGTCAGCTGGTCGGGAGTGTTGGCGAACGCCACCACCTGCAGGTCAAGCGAACCGTTGATGGGATTGATGTAGAAATCGGCCTTGTGATCTTGCTGTGCCGGAACCGGTATGGCCGATGTCACAAACGAGATTCCAGCACCCGGCTGCTCATAAAGGTCATTACCTATATCCCATCCTAAAATAGGGTTGATCTCTCCTCCGATTGTCATTATGAATTTGTTGTCGGAGGTTTTAAGCACGAAAGCCGGTGCCTTGATGTGGCCCGGCTCCTCGGCCTTGGCGGCCTGAAGAATCTCTTTTACTTCGGCATCCGGCTTGCAGAACAGGATGCTTCTCTCGCGCGACGGCAGGGAGTCCTGTCCGGATACGCCCTGTGTGCAAAGCAATAAGGCGAGGGTTGCTATAAAGTAATGTGTTTTCATAGAATATAGAAATTATCTCTCATGTGGTCGGAAGCAACTCCTCCAGCCGCGTGATGTGTTTTTCGCGTTTATATCTAAATTAACAAGCAATCATCACAATGGTTTAGCATTTATTTGGATTTGTCGGTACTTATTGTTATTTATGGCGAAGTCCTGAAAGATTGTGGTAATATTGTAAAAAAATATTCATTACTTTCGAAAAACATTCATGGTGTCCGGATGTTCTAATAATTAGAACACACATATTCCGGAAATAGGGTTTCCGGAATATATACCTTGGTAACAATTATTGCTTGTACTATGAAATACGTAAATACCGGTTACGGTAAAATTCCATTTGTATCACTGCTCGCAATACTCTCCATATCGCTTGTGGTGAATCTTCCCGGGCTTGCCATATCGCCCATCATGGGAAAACTCGACGAGGTGTTTCCGAATGTCACCGAGATGGAAATCCAGTTGCTGACGGTGCTCCCGAATCTTGTCACCATTCCTTTTATATTATGCTCCGGCAAGATATGCACTCAGAAGAATCAGATGTGGATTCTCGGCATAGGCTTGGGAATTTACGCTTTGGCCGGCGTGCTCTATTTCCTCGCCAACTCGATGATAGAGCTGATTCTGCTCAGCTGTCTGCTCGGTGTGGGCTGCGGTCTTGTCATTCCGCTTGCGGCAAGTCTAATATCCCAGTATTTCGTCGGCAAGGAACGTACTCGTCAGCTCGGCATGAAGTCGAGCCTTTCCAATTTCTCGGTTATCTTTGCCACGCTTTTCGTAGGCTGGGTGGCTTCGCTCAACTGGCACTTGTCTTTTATAGTCTACATGCTTCCGGTCGTTCCGTTACTCCTGATGCGCTACATGACGGCGGATTATATCGACAGTCATAAGATTCTGCTGCCTCCTCCTCCATTGGAACCACGTGCCGAACCGGACAAACCCTCCGACGATGATATCAAAACCAGCGTGCGGCTCAAGCAGCCTGCCTCCCCGAACTTCCATTTCCAGGGTTCTGTGGCAGTCAAGCTGCTGATAGGGGTGATGGCTCTCTATCTGGTCATGACATACGCCACTGAGGTGGTTTCCTATTATCTTCCCTTCGACATGAAGCATTACGGCCTTTCCACTGGCGATGTCGGTGTGGCTACTGCGATGTTCTTCGCCTCGGCTACAGTTTCCGGATTCTTCCTCACGTCGATCATATCTTACTTTAAGGAACGGACCATCCAGTTTGCCATATTCCTCTGCGTGGTCGGTCTGCTCACCTGCGGACTTTTTCACCACTATGCCGCGTATATCCTCGGTGTGTTCATCATGGGTCTCGGCTACGGTGTGGTCCAGCCTGTCATCTACGACAAGACTTCATTTCTTGCTCCGACTAGCGCGAAATCCACAGCCTATTTCTCCTATCTGCTCACATGTAATTATATCGGGATCTCCTGCGTACCCTTTATCGTGGGCGGTATGAAGACTCTATTCCATGCCGGTGCTGATCCCAATTTCTCATTCATATTCAATGCCGCAGTCTGCGTTCTGGTGCTCATTCTCGCGATAGTATTCAGAAAGTCGTTCATCTTCGAGGCCGACGCCACTTTCGCGCAGCCGCAGAAAGCACTGAAAAAGTGAGAATTTAAATTTATAAGTTGGAATCTGGATTTACAGATTTCTGATTGCTGATAAAAAGAGGATGCATCCGAACCGGGATGCATCCTCTTTTTAGGTTTCATAAATTTTACTCCTCTGTCTGGGTGGCGGCGTACTCTTTGAGCAGCTTCTCCTGAACATCGGAAGGTACAAGCTCGTAGCCTGAGAAGCTCATCGAGAAGGAGCTGCGTCCGCCGGTGATCGAACTGAGCGAGGTAGAGTAGGAGGACATCTCCTTGAGAGGCACCTTGGCGCTGAGTTTCTCGATGCCGTTCTCGGAAGCCATGCCCATGATCACGGCGCGGCGTCCCTGAAGATCGCTCATCACATCGCCCATGGTGTCGCCCGGGGTGAGCACCTCCACGTCGTAGATCGGCTCGAGAATCTTCGGGTTGGCCTGCCTGAACGCCTGCGAGAAGGCGTTGCGTCCTGCCAGACGGAAGGAAATTTCGTTGGAGTCCACCGGGTGCATCTTGCCGTCATAGATCATAACTCTGACGTCGCGGGCGTATGAACCGGTGAGCGGTCCCTGCTCGATGCGGTCCATCAGGCCTTTCACAATCGCCGGAATGAAGCGCGCGTCGATCGCGCCGCCTACGATACAGTTGTACACAACCAGTTTTCCTCCCCATTCCAGAGGAATCTCCTGCTTGTCGCGGACGTTGAGCTTGAACTCCTGGTTGCCGAACTTATAGGTGTCTGGTTCCGGCATGCCCTCCGTGTAGGGTTCAACGATAAGATGAACCTCTCCGAACTGTCCCGAACCTCCTGACTGTTTTTTGTGGCGATAGTCGGCGCGGGCAGCCTTGGTGATGGTCTCGCGGTAGGGGATGCGCTGCTCCTGATATTCCACAGGAAGCTTGTCGTTGTTCTCGATGCGCCACTTGAGCGTGCGGAGGTGGAATTCTCCCTGGCCCTTCACAAGTGTCTGCTTAAGTTCTTTCGATTGCTCCACAATCCATGTGGGGTCCTCCTCATGCATGCGGGTGAGGAGACCTGCGAGCTTTTCGGCATCACTTTCGTTCACGGGCCTGATGGCGCGGACATACTTCGGCGCCGGATATTTGATGAAATCGAACTGGTATTCGCATCCCTTCTCGTTGAGGGTGTTGCCGGTGCGCACGTCCTTCAGTTTCACGGCGGCGCCTATGTCGCCGGCCTCGAGGGAGTCGATCGGTGCGCGCAGCTGGCCGCAGATGGTGAAGATCTGTGCCAGGCGTTCCTTGCTGCCCCGGCTCACGTTGTCGAGGTCCATTCCGGCCTTGAGCGTGCCGCTCATGACCTTGAAATAGCTTACCTCTCCGATGTGGGGCTCAACCGATGTCTTGAAGAAGAACACCGACACGGGGCCGTCGGCCAGTGGCTTCACCTCTTCGCCGGCGGTGTCGACCGGAGCCGGCATGTCGGTCACGAAGGGACAGACGTTGCCGAGGAATTCCATCAGACGGCGTACGCCCATGTCTTTGGCGGCGCTCAGAACTACGACCGGATAGATGGAGCGATCCACCAGTCCTTTGCGGATTCCCTCGCGCATCTCATCCTCCGTCAGGCTTCCCTGCTCGAAGAATTTCTCCATCAGTGTCTCGTCGTTCTCGGCTGCGGCTTCCACCAGTTTCTGGTTCAGCTCGCGAGCCTTTTCGAGTTCTTCTTCCGGTATGTCGGAGATTGTCGGAACGCCTCCGTCGGGTCCCCACTCATATTTCTTCATCAGAAGCACGTCGAT
The DNA here is from genome assembly GCA_002361155.1 of Porphyromonadaceae bacterium UBA3327. Lineage (GTDB taxonomy): Bacteria > Bacteroidota > Bacteroidia > Bacteroidales > Muribaculaceae > Lepagella. Next base: position 12,762 of record DERZ01000056.1, read on the forward strand.
CATCGAGTGGAAGTTCGGGCCCGACTCCAGAGGATACTGGATCTGTACCACCCGCGGACCGAAGTCCTCGCGCATCTGTTCCATTACATTTTCGAAGTCAGCCTTTTCACCGTCCATCTGGTTGAGTGCGAAAATGACCGGTTTTTTCAGTTCGGCTGTAGTGCGGAAGATATTCTGAGTGCCGACCTCCACGCCGTATTCGGCGTCCACAAGAATCAGACCCATGTCGCATACTCCCAGGGCGGTGTATGCGTTGCCCACGAAGTCATCCGATCCGGGGCAGTCGATGATATTCAGTTTCTTTCCGTTGAACTCCGCGTTGAATACGGTGGAGAATACCGAGTATCCATACTCCTTCTCTACGGGGAAATAGTCGGAAACTGTGTTGCCGGCATCTACCGTGCCGCGACGTTTTATCACACCACACTCGTAGATCATCGATTCCGCGAGTGTGGTTTTACCCGAGCCCTTTGATCCGAGAAGGGCTATGTTTTTGATTTCGTTGGACTTATAAATCTTCATCTGATTTGGGATTTAAATTGTTTTGCGTTTTGCAGCGTGATTTTGCCGGCTCTTGACAGGGTCTTGTGGCAAAACCGAACGCAATTTAGCAAAAAAAATGAACAAATGATATGGAGGAAAACATGTTCTGTAACATATTGTCGGATTTTTTTGTAATTTTGCATTAAAAAGCAGTATCTTTTATGCATGTATATGTCCATATCCCGTTTTGTCGGCGCAAGTGTATATATTGTGATTTCTTTTCAGTGGGGGAGAGGCTGGCCGACTGGCCCGGTCTCGTCGACTCGCTGCTGAGGGAGGCTCGTATCCGCGCCGATTCTTTCGGCAGCCACACTCCCGGTGTCCCCTCCTCTTTATATATCGGAGGAGGAACGCCGTCGCTAATGCCTGTTGAGGAGTTCCTGCGGCTCTCCGCCGGCTTGTCGGAACTCTTTCCGGACGGACCGGGGGAATTTACTGTCGAGGTAAATCCCGACGATGTGTCGGAGGACAAGGTGGCCGCATGGTGCGCTGCAGGCGTAAACCGTGTCAGCATGGGAGTGCAGTCGCTGATGGATTCTGAACTGAAAGCTATATGCCGGCGACATACGGCCGGCGATGCCGTCGAGGCATACGGCCTGCTCCGGAGGTCGTTCCGCAATATCAGCCTTGATCTGATATTCGGCCTTCCCGGGCAGACTCCCGATTCGTTGCGTCATACGGTGGATGGTTTTCTCGATATGGCGCCAGAACATATATCGGCATACTCTCTCATGTACGAGGAGCTGACAGCTCTCACCAGGATGCGAGACCGCGGAACCATCGACGAGACCGCCGAGGCTGACTCTGTGGAGATGTTTGCCATGGTGAGCGATATGTTCGCCGGCGCCGGTTACGAGCAATATGAAATCTCGAACTATGCCCGCGAAGGTTTTCGATCTCTCCACAACTCATCCTACTGGAAAGGACTCCCGTACATCGGACTCGGCCCTGGGGCCCATAGCTATGACGGTCTGCGCACGCGCCGTGAGAATCTTCCCGATCTTGCGGCATGGCGGGGGGGAGATGAAACTGATTTCCCCTTTTCAGAAGAAACCCTTACCGACGATGAACTCCGCGAAGAATATATAATGACTCGCCTGCGCACCCGAGAGGGAATACCGCTCGATGAATTCGGCCGAAGATTCGGTTCTGTCGAGAGTGACCGCCTGTTGAGAAAAGCCGGAAGATTCATGGAGGGCGCCATCCGCAGAAATCCGCAACCTTCGCTCACACTCTGCGATGACGGAAAGTTTCTCTCGCTCACCCGCGCCGGGATAATGGTCAGCGATGAAGTTATATCGTCGCTGTTCTGAATCCTGGGATTCGGTGAGGTTTGTGGGAAACATCTTTGGAAAATGCGACAAAAATTAGCATCGATAAAAAAAAAGAGCTAAATTTGTTCTTTAATCGGAAACCGGGTGATGCTGTCACTTCGGAATCTTAATTGTTTAATCAGCGCAATTCCCTGGAATTAATATGACTATAGCGCGTAAAGAAGTCCGGTTCACCAAGATGCATGGTGCCGGCAACGATTATATCTATCTCGATGCAACGGGAGAAATGCCTGAAGATCTTCCGGAACTCTCGCGTCGGATGAGCGATCCCCATTTCGGAGTCGGCAGCGATGGTCTGGTGGCTGTGATGACCTCCGACATCGCTGATTTTCGTATGCGGATGTTCAATTCCGATGGCAGCGAGGCCGAGATGTGCGGCAATGCCTCGCGTTGTATCGCTAAGTTTGTGTATGAAAAGGGTCTGACCGACAGTGAGACCGTCACCCTTGAGACGCTTGCCGGAATCAAGGTGCTTCATCTTCATGTGCGTGAAGGCGTGGTGGAGTCTGTCACCGTCGACATGGGTGCTCCGGTGCTCGAGCCGGCGTCGGTGCCGGTGCAGAGCCTTGACCCGAAACTCCGTCTCGCCGAAGAGGATACCGTGGATGGCAGGACCTACCGCATCACCGGCGTCAGCATGGGAAATCCCCACGGTGTGATCTTTGTCGACGAAATTGATGATGACCTCGTGCTCCGGCAGGGACCGCTTCTCGAGGTGGCTCCCATATTCCCGGCAAAAGCCAATATCGAGTTCGCCAAAGTCCTTGACCGCTCCACAATCGAGATGCGCGTCTGGGAACGTGGCTCTGGAGAGACCCTCGCCTGCGGAACCGGAGCATGTGCCACAGCTGTGGCGGCCGCGCTCAACGGCCTCACCGGCCGCGAGGTGGATGTCCGTCTGCGCGGCGGCACGCTCCATATCCGCTGGGATGAAGCCGACGGCCATGTGTTTATGACCGGTCCTGCCGCGTTCATCTGCGACGGAGTCTTTTACCTCTGACCGTATATTATCATCAACTCTCAGTACACGCTTGTCAGCAGAATTACCATTTTAATTAAAAAGTTCATTTATGCTTATCAATAATAATTTCGAAAAGCTGCCGGAGTCTTATCTCTTCTCCACTGTGGCCGCCAAACTCAGAGAGTTCAAGGAAGCGAATCCGTCGGCCGATGTGATACGCATGGATATAGGCGATGTGACGCTGCCGATTCCCGCCAGCGCCCTGGCCGCCATGCACCGCGCCGTCGATGACATGGCCGACAAGACTACATTTCATGGTTACGGCCCCGAGCAGGGCTACGCTTTCCTCCGCGATGCGATCGCCGAAGGCGACTACCGGGCCCGCGGTGTCGATATCCGTTCCGACGAGATATTCATCAGCGACGGTGCCAAGAGCGATCTCGGAAATCTTGGCGACATATATGCCGCCGGCAACGTAGTGGCGGTGACCGACCCGGGTTATCCGGTATATGTCGATTCAAATGTGATCGACGGACGTGGCGGAGAACTTGTTGGCGGCCGCTGGAGCAATTTTATCTATCTCGACTGTACGGAGGAAAACGGTTTCAAACCGACTCCTCCCGAAGCCCACGCCGATGTGGTATTCCTCTGCTCGCCGGCGAACCCCACAGGCGTGGCGTTCACCCGCTCCGAACTCGAGGCGTGGGTGGCTTACGCCCGTCGCAACAATGCGGTCATAATATATGACTCGGCCTATTGCGCCTACGTAACAAGTCCCGGTGTGCCCCGCTCGATCTATGAGATAGAGGGAGCGCGGGAAGTGGCCATCGAGGTACGAAGTTTTTCGAAGACCGCCGGTTTCACCGGTCTCCGGTGCGGTTACACCGTCGTGCCCGACACTCTCTGCGGATTCGACCCCGAGGGACGCAAGGTACAGCTCCGCAAGCTGTGGAACCGTCGGCAGACCACCAAGTTCAACGGCGCCAGCTATATAATCCAGCGCGGAGCGGAATCGCTCTACAGTGAGCAGGGACGCGCCGAGACCGAACAGAATGTGGCATATTATCTCGAAAATACGCGGATCATCCGCGACAGCGTCGCCAAAGCAGGTTTCAAGGTGTTCGGCGGTACAGACTCACCATACGTCTGGATGCGTTCGCCCCGGGGGGAGGGATCCTGGGAACTTTTCGAGAAGTGTTTGCGCGAGGCCAATATTTCCTGCACTCCCGGAGTCGGTTTCGGCGCCAACGGCGAAGGTTACATCCGTCTCACCGGATTCAACACCCGGGAGAAGACTGTCGAGGCCATGCGACGGCTTGCCGCAATGATGAAATGATTTTGTGTAGGTAGCCATATCTCGGCTTCCTGTAATAACCAAACATCAAGAGGCTGTGACGTAAATCTGATTTACGTCACAGCCTCTCTTCGTTACAGAGGGAATGTCCCCTGCAATATGGAGTCCTGTATGTCAAAAAACATATTTTTGTAATATTTATATTAATTTACAAAATTATTTGCAAATGAGATAACAATATTATATTTTTGTGGAGACAAATAAGTCCTGCTGTCTATGCTGCTGTCAACGGCAACCATATAGTAACAGACAATAACAACTTTATCTTTATAATATTAAAAATCAACTCTATGAAGAAAAAACTACTTTTAATGCTGATGCTGGTGCTCGTAACCATGCCGGCATTCAGCGATGTCGTGGATGTCGACATCAAATCTTTGTTTGGAAACAGGACATCCAATCTGAATTTCAGTGCAACTCCTACTACAAAGGAGCACGGTGATATCCAATTTGTTTTCACAAAGAGTGGCACTAATGTGTTTGGATATGACCCCCGCACGTTCAAGCCACTTGCCGGTATTAATATGATGGGTGAAGGCAATACCATGGCTGTATCCGGTAAAACTGGAACATCGATTACAATTTCGAAGGTTGTACTTAACCTTTTCTCCTCAAATGAAGCTACCGCAGTAAAGGTCAATGATGTTGAGTATCCGGTTTCCGGAAGCACATTTACATGGGAGGGTGCGCCTTCTGCTACAGTAACATTTGCAGATCCGACAGGAAAGTTGAAGTTTACTTCCCTGCAAGTGACATATTCAGGTATATCCAATAGTACACCGATGCCCGTGATCACCCCGGAAAGCGGTACTTACTACAATAGTCTGGAAGTGACCATCGCTCCCGGCGAAGGTTCTCCGGAAGGTACCAAGATCTATTATGTGACAGAAGCTTATTCAATCATCGGCAATGTTCCTGATCCTACTGTGGAATCTACTGAGTATACAGGTCCGATTGTATTGAATTACGGTGAGCGTAATCAGGTTGTGAAGGCTATCGCCGTCGCTCCGGGCATGGATCCCTCCGGCATGGTGTTTAAGGATTATTCCATTAAGTCAGTAACTCCTTGCTCGTCGATTTACCAGTTCATACTCAATGCAAGCGGCAACCAGAGCATGGTTTACATGATGGAGAAGGAATGTACTGTTCTCTATCAGAACGGCCCGGTTATGTTTGTTACCGATGGAGACAATACTCTTTACATTGCAAATGTGCCTGCGGGCAAGTATAAAGAAGGTGATGTGATCTCAGGTTTCTATGGTAAATATACCGACTTCCGCTCAAAGGCTGGTATGCTTGCTACCCCTGACAGTTTCAAAGACGCGGTCCGAAACGAGCCTTATGTATGGAAGAACGGTACATATACTGACCTTACAAACACCAGTCTGTATTCGAACTGCTCTCCCTACGCTGTCAATACCGTCTGGTTCCAGCGCAATATGGAGGCGGAGGACAGCTCTGTCAATGGCTGGCTGATTTTTGCCAACGGTGATAAGGTGGCTCTCTACAATGCCCTCACCCAGTCATCACTTGAAACTCCCGTGGAGTTCCCCGCTATGGAAGGATGGTATGATGTGAAGGGTGTTACGTCCATCTACCAGACTGTTGAAAGCGGAAGCTCAGCAGATCTCACTCTCTACCAGTTCATCCCCTTCAGCTTCGTGGAGTCTGTAGCCGAGAAGACCGCAGTTCCGGTGTTCACTCCCGCTGCCGGCAAGTATCAGCTTCCGCTTGAGGTGACTGTGACATGCGAGACTCCCGACGCAGTGATCCGATATACCGAGGATGGCTCTGACCCCACAATGGATTCGCCCATCATGAACGGCTCCGTGACAATCAACAAGGCAACATCTTTCAAAGCCTTTGCTGTAGCCCAGGGCCTTCTTCCCAGCGACAAGGCAGAATCCTTCTATGAGTTCAAGGTTACCGGTATCGAGGGTATTGATGCCGAAGACGGTGAGGCAGAGTACTTCGACCTTCTCGGCCGTCGCGTAAGCAAACCCGCCAACGGCATGTACATCATGCGCCGCAACGGCGAGTCCACCCCCGTCCTCATAAAATAACCACGAGTCCGAAGCCTGACATAAAAATCCCCGCAGGGTCATGCCTGCGGGGATTTTTGATAAGACTTACGTCCTTCAACCCAATATAAGAAGGACTTATTTGGCAAAGGGGCCAGAGTAATGTAGAGCAGCATAGTTATGGCAAAAAAGAAAGGAGATAAACCTGATTTCGGGTTTATCTCCTTTCTGATTATTGGTTGTCGCTCAGTTCATGTCGGTGAGGACTGAGCGGCTGGCGGTGGCCTGCGAGAGGATGCCGTCGTAGAAGGCTTCCACATCGCTCCAGGCGTAGAAGGGGAAGCGGTCCGTGGTTACGGGGATGCGGGTCTCCACCTCATTGAGGAGGAACTTCACCAGAATGTCCTCCGGGTTCTTCTTGTTGCGGAAGAACACCATCTGTATATTGCCGGCCATCGGGGCTATCTTGAAGTCGGAATAGACCTTGTGGAGTTCTCCGGGGCGGCTCTCCTGCGCGTAGCAGTTCTCGAGCTGCATAAGTCCCGCCAGCGGGATTATGTTGCCGTCGTGGGCGAAGCGCAGGTCGGCGCCGTTACGTCCCTCCCTGATGGCTTTGCGCGCGCAGTCCATCATGTTCTTCAGCGAAGGACGGGCGCAGTCGAGCAGCAGACCGCCGGCCATCGGATTGTTGCTGTTGGTGGCGTAGAATCGCCAGTTGAATGCCTGCCACATATCGAACAGCTCCTCCGGAGTCAGGATATCGTTGAACCGCACCGGGCACTCCATGTTCTGCATGTCGACGGTCACCCAGTAGACACTCCACATGAAATCATGCGGGTTGATGTTGGCGTAGACGTATGCGGGGTCGTTGAAGATCAGTTTCATCAGGCGGTCGGGACGGGTCTGTTCCTGCTCGAATTTGCGGGATATCTCGGCCCAGGGGCCCTCCCTTCTGGTGAAATGGTTGGCCTCGTCGGTGTGGTAGTTGAGGTGCGACATGTGGCGCTCCGACGATTCGCGGTCGATATGCAGCGATGGTTTCACCTCCTTGAGTCCCTCGCAGAAGGAATTCATGGAGTGGGCGCAGCGCATCACCACGGTCGAGCGGGCGAATATACGCGGGTTACTGGCGAACGCTTCGGGATAGTTTTCGATCATACGGCGTCCGATGGAACGGTGCTGGCGGTGGCCGAGAGGGGTGAGTTCCCCGCCGCGGCCCTCTGCCTCGAGCCATACCTGGCCGAGACGTTCGAGCATGTCGAGCCCCGTATCGGTGAGCGCACCTGCCTGTTTTGCCGCCTCCATTTTATCTATAAGCCGCGAATAGTCCTTGTCGCTGATAAGATAGCGGGAGCCGTGGCGGCTGAAGTGGGAGATGTAGAACGGTTCGTAACCTTTGGGTGCGGGAGTGACGGGAGCGCCGTCAATGTTCGGATAGGCCAGATATACACCTCCGGCCCTGTCGGGGTTCTCGCGGATCTCCTCTAAAGAAGTCTGGGCGGGAGCCGCAAGGGCCCCCGCTGCCAGAACAGTCAGCAATGATATGATTCTTTTCATTTTTCTTAGAAACTGTTATTTCCCGATAGTGCTTTTATAGCCGTCGTTCTGCTCGAGCGTGGGATTGTTCATCAGCTCGGCCTCGGGAATGGGGAATACTTTCAGGTGGTCATCCACATCGCATCCGAGGCGTTCGCCGCCTTTCCAGTCCCAGTTGCGTCCTTTGGTGAACTTGCCGAAGCGTATCAGGTCGGTACGGCGCAGACACTCCGATGCGAATTCACGCTGACGCTCGTCGAGGATGAAATCGAGGGTGAGTTCGCTGTCCTGAATCTTGCCGGACACGTCCGATTTAATGCCGCTCTTGGCATATTTGTCGCTCATGTAGGCGCGCATGCGGACCTCGTTGACATATTCGAGGGCGAGCGTACGGCTGCCGTTTGCTCCGCGGAGGATGGCCTCGGCCGCCATCAGATAGGCATCGGCGGTGCGGAAGAGCGGAAAGTCGATTGACGAGTAGATGTCGCCCGAGGCGCAGATCTGGTCATCACGGGTCACGTTGCGCCACTTGATGTAGCCGAAGCCGCAGGTGAAGGTGGAGGTCATCGCCTCGTTGTCGTCCCAGGTTTCCTTCTTCTGGTTGGGAAGGGCGGTCATGAACTGTGCGCGCTTGTCGTTCTTGGTGTTGCCCCAGGTGTCGTCGGTGCGGAAAGTCACGTCGGAGGGGTCGAAGATGTCCACAAGAGTGGTTTTCGAGCGCACATTGCCCCAGCCTTTGGAGCCGACGCCGGTGCGGTAGAGTTCATCCATCGGGCCGTTGACGAAAGCCTTCACGTAGAAATTGGTACCGGCGGAACTCTGTGCGCGGAGTCCGTCCTGCGCGAGACCCCAGATGATCTCCGGGCACTGGTCATTGTCGGCAAGGAAGATGTGGCGGTAGTCGTCGGCAAGAGGATAGACGCCGCATTCGATCACCTTCCTGGAGTAGGCGAGTGCGTCATTGTAGCGGTCGGTGCCGGTCCAGGTCTTCATGTTGAGATACATACGGGAGAGAAGGATCCATGCGGCGGCGCGGTCCACGTGGCCGCGGCCTGCCGTGCCGGGATTGGCGAGCACATCCTCCGATGCGGTGGCGCCGCAGATGGCGAGAAGTTCCTTCTCTGCGAACTCAAGTACTTCCGCGCGGGTTTTCTGCACCGGAAGGTCCTTGGGGCCGACGGTCTCGTCAATGACGGGGACGTTGGCGAAGAGGTCGGCGAGCATAACGTAGCAGTAGGCGCGGATCATCTTGACTTCGGCGCGGTACTGCGCGTAGTTGTCCTTGAAGTCATCCCAGAGACCCCGGCTCTTGAGCGCCTCGGGAGTGCATTCGCGGAGGAACTCGTTGCTGTATGCAACCGACATGTAGAGACGCTGGTAAGTCCAGGTCACCACCGATGCGTTCGATGCGTCCCAGGTGAGATTCAGGCAGCGTCGCAGACCGTTGGACTGCGAAGGCATGATGAAGTTGTCAGTGCTCAGCTCCTGCAGATAGAAGAGCAGACGCACATAGCCGGAGTATCCTTCGTTGGCGCCCAGAAGGTCTCCGTCGCCGCCGTCGCCTCCCTGCTGTCCTGTCTGGATGAGCGAAGCGTAGCATTTGGCCAGCATCCCCATGTAGCCCTCTGTTGTGGAATACACGTCATCCTTTACAAGCTTGTTGTCGTCGATAGGCATCGTGTCGAGATCGTGCACGCATGAGCTGAACGACACTGCCCCGACAATAGCCAGAAGAAGAGTGAAAATATATTTCTTCATGATTTATTCTTGTTTGATGGTTAGAAGAGAAGTTTGAGACCGAGCGTATAGGTGCGCGGGCGGGGATACACATCGCGGTCAAGACCGCTGTAGAGTTCCGGATCCACACCGCTGTACTTGGTGAATGTGCACACGTTCTGCACGCCGAGGGTGATACGGAGCGAGCTGCTGCTGTTCCAGAGTCTGGGGAACGTGTAGCCAAGGGTGATGTTGTCGATGCGGAAGAAAGAACCGTCCTCGAGCCAGTAGTCGGAATAGAGCTGCTGGTTGTCGAATCCGGTCTCGACGGTACTCTTCAGAAGGTTGGAGAAACTGCCCTGGTCGGAATAAGCCTGCTGCATGTACTGGTTGGCGCGCACGTAGTTGTACACATAGTTGCCGAACGCTCCGTGTCCCGCGATGGCAAGGTCCCAGTTGCGGAAACTCAGACGGGTGTTGAAGCCGAGCAGCGAGGTGGGAAGGGCGCTCTTGTCGCCGGCGTATTTGGTCTCGGTGCCCGAGAGGCTTCCGTCAGGCTGCACATACATTCCCTCGATAGGCTTGCCGTTGTCGTCGTAGGCCTGCTTGGCGAGATAGAAGGTGTAGGGAGTCTTGTCGACCATGAATACCTGGACGGTCTTTCCTGTGCCGGAGATGGCTCCGGTGTTGACGAAGTTGTTCTCGGAGTCGATCACGTTGAGTTTGGTGATCTTCGACTGCTGCCAGGTATAGTTGAATCCGATGGTCCATTCCCAGTCGCGGGTTGTGACGGGGATGGCGTTGACGGCGATCTCCACACCCTGGTTCTCCATCGAGCCGATGTTGGTGGTGAGCACCGGAGCGTAGTTCACTCCCGCGGGCACGTTGATGGTGTTGAGCAGGTCCTTGGTGAAGCGTTTGTAGTAGTCAATGGATCCGTTGATGCGGTTGTTGATGAATCCCCAGTCCACGCCGACGTTCCATGTAGTGGTTGTCTCCCACCTGATGTCGTTGTCATATCCGTTGGGACGGTAGGTATGGTACCATTCGTCGAAGAGGTAGCTCGACTCGGGGTATGAGATGGAGTATGTGGTCATCCAGGGATAGTCGTCGATGATGTCCTGCTGTCCGGTCACGCCGTAACCGGCGCGCAGCTTGAGGTCGGAGAGCGTGTTCTGATCGCGGAGGAACGGTTCGTTGATCAGACGCCATGCGAGTGCCACCGAGGGGAATAGACCCCAGCGGTTCTTCTTGGAGAAGCGGGAGGAGGCGTCGGAGCGGAGGGTGGCTGTGAGCAGGAAGCGAGAGTCGAATCCGTAGTTCACACGTCCGTAGAACGATACGAGGTAATATTCCGATTCATAATGCTTCGGGGTGTTCAGCTCGTTTCCTTCCGGGTCGTTCTGGGTACGGTTGTATTTCTTCCAGAAGTGCTGCCAGCCGTAACCGGCCATTGCTGAGAAGTCATGCCTGTCGGCCCATGTATGCTTGTAGTTGGCGTAGAAGTCGAGCAGATAGTTGCGTTTCTGCTGGCGGCCGGCCTCGTCGAGTCCTGTGCCGTCCTTCTGGTTGCCGGTGTACATCATTCCTGCGAATTCCGGTACGTAGCGGTCATAGTTGCTGTTGAGCACGTCGTAACCGAGGTTGAGGTTGAAGGAGAGGTCCTCGAGGCGGTGTACCTTGTAGTCGAACTGGGCGTTGCCGATCGAGCGGAACACTTTGTTGACGCGGTCGTCGAGCTCGAGCATGGCCACGGGGTTGTCGGTCTGGATGGCCATGGGAGAGTTGCCGTTTTTCCAGATATAGTAGCCGAGACCGGGTCCGGTGGTGTCATCGGTGCGCACGGGGCGTGTGGGGTCGTAGCTGATGGCGTTGCCGACAACGGATTCGTCAACTTTCCTCTCTCGTTCCCACGACACCTTGCCGTTGAGCGAGATGTTGAGGTGATTGTCGAGAAGCGATGGAGTGAGTGAGAGGGCGGCGTTGACGCGCTGGTAGTTGTTGTTGCGGATGATACCGTCCTGGTTGGCGTAGGAAACCGACACGCGGAAGGGAGTGAGTATCGGATCGATTTTGCCGGTGACGGAGAGGTTCTGCTCCGTGCCGAAGGCGGTGCGGAAAATCTCGTCCTGCCAGTTGGTGTTGGCGGTGCCGTAGACTGCGTCGGAGGGTACGCCAGTGATTCCGGGTACAATCTGACGGAACTCGTCGGCTGTGAGCACGTCGAGAGTCTTTGTGCGCTGTGACAGTGCGAAAGTGCCGCTGTAGGCTACCTTGACCTTGTCGCTGCCTTTCTTGGTGGTGATGACGATCACGCCGTTGGAGGCGCGGCTACCGTAGATGGCAGTGGCCGAAGCATCCTTGAGGACGGTGAAGCTCTCGATGTCCTCGGGGTTGATACCGGCCAGAAGGTTGGAGCCTCCCTCGATGGTGGAGTTGTCCACCGGCACGCCGTCGATCACGAACAGAGGGTCGTTCGATGCCGAAAGCGAGGCGCCTGAACGGATTCTGACCGTAGCGCCCGAGCCGGGGGCTCCGCCGCTGCTCACCACGTTCACTCCCGGTATCTTTCCTACCATGGCGTCCTGCACCGAGGTGCGGTTTCCTTTATTGAAGTCATCGGGACGGATTGCGGCCACCGATCCGGTGGCATCCTCTTTCTTTACTGTACCGTAACCGATCACGACCAAGTCTCCGAGGATCTCCGCATCCTCATGAAGCACGATTCCCGACGCGAGAAGCGGCGAGTCTGCGGCAATTTCCACAGGCTTGCATCCCACGTAGGTCACGGTAAGAAGCGAGTTTGATTTGGGAACACTCAGGACGAACTTTCCGTCAAGATCCGTACTGGTTCCGATTGTGGTGCCTTTTACAAGGACAGTGGCGCCGATCACGGGTTCATGTTCCTGATCCACCACGAGGCCCGATATTTTCACCTGGGCCATGAGCTGCGGGGATATCAGGGCTATGGCAAATGCCGCCAATATCCTCCTCAGTCTCGAAAAATGTCTTGGATTTTTCATGTTAGGAAATTATAGTATTGATGGTATGTCAACCTTAAAAGCTTAGCTTGGATTATCTATCGGATCGTTTTCAATTTACTATACGTATGCAAAATTAATCACATCATGGGCACGGAGCAAGAGTATGTAAATGAAAAAGTAAGTTCTGATAAGATTCAATAAGCTGATAATCAATCTTAAAATATGTGATAAAAGTAAGCGCCTCCATAAGCGGATGGAGGCGCGTAAGTATGATTATTTTGGAAGAAAGAGGGATATGGACGCAGTTGTCAGATGGTCTTGACGGCTTCTTTGAATTCATCGCGCGGAAGAATGGACCGGTTCCGGATGCGTTGCCGGTAGTTGTAGACGGTCTGTGCGGAATAGTGGAGGAAGGAGGCTATTCTGGTTGAGTCGCCTATGCCGAGTCTTACCAATGCGAAGATGCGCAGTTCAGGAGTGAGAAGTTCGCCTTCTTTGGGAGTGATCTTGTATTCGGGCTTGAGCAGATCGTTGAACCTGTTTACAAAGTCGGGAAAAATGTCGAGAAAGATTGAATCGAATTTGCGGTAGAAAGGTTTGAGATAGGTGTCCGATACGGGGGTGGAGAGGAGCTTGTCGATGTCGGCGGTTGTACCGGTCTTTATCTTCCGGGCGATCTGGCGCTGGTATTTGTCAATGATGTCGATATATTCCGAACAGAGGTTCAAAAGGTATCCGATATACTCCTCTTTCACTTTGGAGGCTTCTTCAAGTTTGCGGTTCGCTCCGTCAAGCTTGTGACGGAGCCGTTCGAGTTCCTCGTTCTTTGCGGCGAGCAGTTTCTTCTCGCGGTCGAGCCTACGCGACCGGCGCACAAGCATTACTGTGAGCAGGGCGAGACCGGCGAGCAGAATCACCGTCAGTATGAGCGAGAAGAACATTCCGCGTGCGAAAGAATGCCGCACTTCTTCGTTGGCATTGTTGATGATGAGGAGGTATTCCGACACCTTCGAGATCCGGGAACGGGCGTTGCCGAGCATGATGTCCTCGAGCGAACTGGAGATATAGCGGTACGCTCGCTTGGTGTCTCCCTCGCTGTTGAGTAGATTCGCCAGATTCTGCAGGGCCTCGTATTTGCGGGTGGCGCGCTGCAGGTCGGATGCGGCGGCACGCGACAGATATAGTTTTGCCTCCTCTACACGGCCGAGTCTGAGCAGTGCTTTGGCCGTGATATAGTTGAGCACGCCGGTATCGCTTCCGGAGGGCAACGCCCGGGCGGCTTTCTTTATCGCGTCGATCGCGTCTTCAGGATTGTCGAGCAATAGACAGCATTCCGCGAGATTCAGGAAATGCTCCATACTGCCCGGCGCCGATTCTTTCACGAGCGTGTCGCGGTAGCATATCTGTTTCTTCTTGTAGTATTCGGCGTCGGAGCGGGGGAACGTGTTGTCGTACAGTGAATAATAGATTGAACAATAGCGATTCAGAATATCGTTGCGCATGGCCTTCTTTCCCCCGGCAGGCATGGAGTCAAGCATGGCGAGTGCCTTGTGGTAATTACCGATTCCCTTGTGCGCCTCCACCTCCATAAGCCGCGACTGCCAAAGCATAGTGTCGTTGTCTGTGTGCTCCGCTATTTTTCTTGCCTCGCGGGCTATCAGCAGGGATGTGTCCATCGAGAAGTTGCGGTATTCGCGGAAAAGGTCGTTAAGACATTTCCATCTCTCTTTCTCTGAGAGGGAACTTACGAGACTGCGGTTGATGGAGTTTATGCGTGTGCGCTTTGCCGCCACAATCTCCGGTTTCTTCACAATAAGCCTGTCGATCACCCTCAGCAATGAGTCCGTCTCCCGTGATATATCCGCTGCCGAGGCACCTCCGGCTATTGACAGAGCTGAAAGCACAGTGGCAAACAAGATATGGATGCGTTTCATGATATCTGATTTTAATGGGGGATATGCCGTATTATTCGATCAGTGCCAGAGCAGTGCGGTACTTGGGAACAGTTCCGGCTTTCTTTATGGCCTTCCACGCCTTGCGTCCTATTTCTTCCTCGGCATACTCCCAGAACGGCTTTATCTTCGAGAGCAGTTGTGATTCTCCACACAGTGTCTCCTCGTAATGTGCGATCAAGGCGTTGTGGAAACGGAGCATTTCATCGATGCGCCTTTCACGCGGCCATTCCTCTCCGGCTGCAGCCTCGGCTGCAAGCGACGGACGGCCTAAGAGCCCCCGCCCGAGCATTACGCCCGCTATGTCGGCGAACCGCTCCGTCATGTCCGAGATGTCTGAAGGCGTTTTCAGTTCTCCGTTGAAAACTACCGGATTGGCACTCTCCTTCATAAACTCTGCGAACATGTCGAGGTCAAGATCCCCTCCATACTGTTGCCTGGCCACGCGGGGATGGAGCGCGATGAACCGGAGCGGCATGGAGTTGAGCACCGGCATGATACCGCGCCACTCGTCGTGTCCTGAGAAGCCGAGGCGCATCTTGGCCGACAGGCTTATCCCGGGATACCTGGCGGCGATTTCCGGCAGTCGGGTGGCTTCGGCGCTGTTTGCGATGAAGCCGGCGCCGCGCCCTTTCCCCGTCTGCAGAGGGAAAGGGCATCCCATGTTGAGGTTGATACGTGTGGCGCCCTCATCCTCGAGCGCGGTGAGGAGAAGGTCGAGTTCCTCCATGTCGCGGAATATCACCTGCGGCTCAAGCTGATGATTCGCCGACAGCGGCCCGCTGAAGTCGCGTATGTCGCGGTCGCGGACTCCGCCATGCTCGGCGCGGATGAAAGGTGTGAAATAGAGATTGTTGCCGCCATACGCGAGCTGATGGAAATGACGCCATGCCGCGTCGGTATGCCCCTGCACGGGAGCGATATATATTCTGCTGTTCATTGTATTGTTCTAAAGTACACTTATGCTTTCGGAAGAAATGTAAAACAGACCGCCCCGATCAGGCAGAGAAACGCCGCAAGATGGTTCCACTGCAGTTTCTCTCCCTGAAACATGAACATCGCCATGACGGTGAACACCGTCAGCGTGATCACTTCCTGAAGAATCTTGAGCTGGAAGAGGGAGAATGGGCCTCCGTTCTCGCGGAATCCAAGCCTGTTGGCCGGCACCTGGAAACAGTATTCAAAAAGTGCGATTCCCCATGATACGAGAATCACCACCAGCAGAGGCCAGTTTTTAGCCATGTCTGTCTGCTGCATTCTGAGGTGGCCGTACCAGGCCAAAGTCATAAACACATTGGAGATAACCAGTAGTATTATCGTTGCCGCTGCTGCGTTCATAGATGTGTTGTATATTGTTTTTGATAATGTTCTATTCTCCTGATAATGAAGGATGCGATTGTGTCTGGATCGGGAAAGGCTACGCAAAAGGGATGACCTTCGGGACAATTTTTCGTGCCGGCCACCGAACATGGCTGGCAACTGATGTCTTTGAAGTATGAATCCTCCTCCCGCTGCCCGTATGGCATGAAGCCGCATGCGGGTGTGGTGGCGCCCCAGAGAGTCAGCACTCTTGTTCCTGCGAGCGACGCGAGGTGCTGGTTGGCCGAGTCCATCGATACCATCACCATCATCCTCTCCATCAGGGAAATCTCCTCTTCGAGCGTGTATTTTCCGGCAATGCTGCGGATCCGCTCCGAATCTCGCTCCCATTCGGCGAGCGTAGCCGCTTCCGCGCCACGTCCGCCGAAGAGATAGATGTCATAACCTTTCGAGGCAAGGATGCGGCATGCTTCCCGAATACTGTCAGGAGGACATGTCTTTGTCGCGTAGCGGGCAAAGGGAGCTATTCCGACAGCGTACGCCGAAGGCTCGAAAGGTGGCGCGGGCCATGCGTGCGGCAGGGACGATTCATCAACTGTCATGTTGAACCCGAGCCGGCGGAATGTGTCGGCGTAACGGTCCACGAAATTCTGCTGGCGGATTTTCCCGCGCAACGCCCGCTTCCTTTCCCGGCGCCGCTTGTCCACTCTCGCGATGCGCACGCCGCGCAGCCGCAGCCACGCGCATATAGCCCTTGTGCGCGGCACGTCGTGAAGGTCCGCCACGGCATCGGCTCCGATGCCGGCCATCATCCTTACAAGCCGGAAGAGTCCGCCGGCTCCCTTGTAATCGTTGAGATCCACTCCCTCCACGTTCAGGTTGTCGGGAGCGCCGGCAAACAGCCTGGCGAAGAAGGGACGCGTGGCCACAGTCACCTTCACTTCCGGATGCTCCAGTGCGAAAGAGTAGATGGCCGGGATGGTCATAGCCACGTCACCGAGCGCGGAGAAGCGCAGGACAAGGATATGTCGCGGCTTTTTTTTCATGGTTTCTCAGGGTCCGTCTGGCCGGTCTGCACGAAGTAGCGGCATACCGCCTCGCGCATCACCTGCTGTTCGATTCTCGTGTCGCGGAACCGGTCCACCCAGCGGTGGGCGTTCGCGACTATCTCTTTCGCCTCATCCGGATGCGAGAGATAATAGTCTATACGCTCAGGGAGGTCGCTGTAGTCCGGTTTAACCTCGATGTAATGCACACCGCCCTTCAGGAGCCCCTCCATATACCATGACTCCACGTCGGGCCGCGGCATGACCGCTATCGAGTTGGACGACATCACCCATTTCAGATTGGTGGCAACATCGTTGCCGCGGATGCACATGATGAACTTATGGCCGAGTTGCTCATCGATGCTCATGAAGGGGCGTACCCATTCCGGGCGTCCCACATCGCTGTTGATCTGTCCGAAGTCGAAGCGCGGGTCGCCGCAGTACATTTCCAGAAGACGCGATCGCCAGGGCTGGTCGCGTACCTCGTTGCGCGACACCACTGTGTCTTTCTTCTTTTCGTAGGGAACCTCATCCTCTACAAATCGGAAATGGCGGATGGAATTCATCCTGCATATCGCCGACATGGAAGGCCTCTCCGTGACAGGGCGGCTCTTGACGAACGTGGGCGCCTGGAGTTCCCAGTCCACGTCCTCGGCCATGTAGAGGAAGCGCATCCCGTCGGGCATCATCCTCAGATGGGGATAAATATCGAAGAAGTAGGAGGAATGATGATGGCGGGCGAAGAACGGAAATTTGAACTTGCCGGTCAGGAAACTTTCTCCCTCGGGAACTTCCGCGCCGCCGGGCAACTTGACATAATAGGATGCGCGCCGCGTTATTTCCTCCAGCGCCGTGTCGGAGAGCCGGGAGTGGAACCGTCTCCACGGGATGTCGGCCATCCTGTCCGGCAGGAAGTACATCGCCATGTTGGATGCGAAATAGCGGAAACGGTCGGCATACCTTTTACGGTTTTTTGCATCAAGTTTCATCTCTTCCTGTTTTCTGCTTCGTTTATTCCTGTCTTTACTTCAATTCATCCGGCTTTCTATCGGGTGCCGGGCATAAGATATTTTTCCACCGCGGCAATGTCTTTCGGAGTGTCGACTGACAATGATTTGCAATGAGCGTTGTAATAGTAGATCGGCACGTGGTTCTCGATAAATCTGAAGGAATCGTTTTCCTCCACCTTCTCGATAGGCCCGCGCGGAGTGGAGTGGTAATAGTCGAGAGCCTTGCGGGTGAATGCGCCTACACCGACAAACTTATGATAGATCACATCGAGCGATCCCTTGGGGTAGGGAATGGGACTCCGCGAGATAAAGAGGCAGCGGTTGTCGGCGGCGGTCACTATCTTGAGGTTGGTGGCGTCCACCACCTCCACCGGATTGCTGAAATCGGTCATCAGGTTGGAAACGAAGAGCGAGTCGGGGTCGAGTACCGGGGGAATGCACTGCACGATGGCTTCGCGGGTGAGCAGCGGCTCATCGCCGTTGACCATCACGTACAGGTCGGCGTCGACCTTGCGCGACACTTCATAGAGTCGCTCGGTGGCGGTATCATGGTCAGATGCTGTCATTATCACTTCAGCTCCGAACGATTCGGCGGCCTCTTTGATTTTTTCGGAGTCGGTGGCGACATAAACCGCGTCGAACTCCTTGACTTCGCGGCAATGTTCCCAGACCCAGCGTATCATCGGCTTGCCTGAGATAGGGGCGAGCGGTTTCTCGAAAAAGCGTGAGGATTCGGCTCTTGCCGGAATCACACAGATTATCTTCATATACGTATATTTCTTTATATCGATAACTCTTTCTTTATTGGATTGACTTTTCATATCATCCCGGTTTCCTGTCGAGGTCTTTTTCCATCCGGGAGACGATTTCGGCAGTGGCGCCGACATTTTCCTGAACATAGCGGGAAGCGGCGGTGCGTACGCGTTCCAGTTCCGGCATGTTGTCGCGGAGTCCTGCGAACCAGTCGCGCAGTTCCTCATAGTTCTCCACTTTTGTACCTATGCCGAGTTCGATCATACGCAACGGCGTGGATTTCCGTTCGATTCTCGGCCCGAAACTTATTGGCAGTCCATAGACTGTGGGCTCTATCACACTGTGCAGATAGGGGGTGAAGCCACCTCCGACGTATGCCCAGGTGCCGTATCGGTAGATGCGGGGGAGGTCACCGACGTGGTCCACCACCAGCGACTGCACGCCGCCGAAGTCGGTTTCAGGCGTACATTCCGATAGCCGCAGACTTCCGTTCGCGAGATTCTCGGAGAGGGAGCGGAGGTTTCGGTCGCTGATGTCGTGCGGCACAAAGATGAACCGCGTGTCGGGGTTGTCATCGGCGAGATGTGTGGTCATGGCAAGATCGCGGCGGTCGCTGACGCTGCCAGCGATGAACACCCTCTTTCCGCCGCAGAAGCTGTCGAGCACAGGATGGCTCCACCGGGCGGCGGCGATGGAGGCTGCATTATCGAAGAGCGGGTCGCCGCATAGCGCCGCCCGGTTGTTGCCGAGTCGGTGCAGATTCTCAAGCGACGTCATGTCTGCCGTGAAAATATGCTTGTAGCATTCCAGGTCGCGGCGGTAATCACCGCCATACCACTTGAAGAATGCCGAGTCCTCGCGGATCAGGGCGGAGATAAGGTATGTGGGTATGCCGCGGCGGTGGAGCTCGTTCAGGTAGTTGTGCCAGTATTCCGAAACCATGAAGAGAGCCGCTTCCGGCCTTACGGCATCAATGAAGTCGCGGGCGTTGCGCGGCGTGTCCCACGGCAGGTAGAACACATGGTCCGCAGGTCCCGGATTGCGGATCACCGACTCATAACCTGACGGAGAGAAAAAGGTGACCACGACCCTGCATCCGTTATGGCGGCGCTTAAGCTCGGAGATAATCGGGCGCGCTATTGCATATTCTCCGAGAGATGAGGCATGTACCCATATCGTCGGGACATGGCTGTCGCCGCCAAGTTCGCTGCGGACTCTGGCGAGAAGGTTCCTGCGCCCCCGGATGAACCGCACCATCTTCGAACTGCTGTTCTCAGGAAGGTGTCCGGCTGTCATCGCTGTGAGGCGTGCCGCGGATTTCAACCCCGCGTCGTATAATTTCGACATTCTCTCTCCTTTTTATGCTGTCGACAAACGGGTCTAAGTTCATCAACAAGTGCAAAATTACATAATTCCGACAAATTTTCCTATTATTTGAAGACTTTGTTGGCGAGTTGTCGCTCGCTGTAGGTCTGGACTATGGCGTGGAGCTTGCGGAGCAGACGCGCCTCTTCCGGAAGTCCGCGCCCGGCGAGATTGTTTTTCATCAGCGGGTCTTTAACGAAATTATGCAGCGTCTTGGCCTGCCAGGTCTCGGTGTCGGCCACAAGCATCCAGTCTCCCATTATGATCTGCGGCGTATGGTCCCAGCGGAACGCCCAGGGTTCTTTTCCCTCCCGTTCGTCGGCGAAGACATCGCGTCCGAAGGCAAAGAAAGGCCGGTCGTATCCCAAAAGTCCGAGTAATGTAGGGAGCACGTCGATCTGCTGCATCATGCCAGGGTGCACGTGGGGCTGGAGTTTGCCTGAGGGATCATGCAGGATGATGGGTATCCTGGTGTGTCCCAGTAGATTGTTGTATTCTTCATGCTCCGGTGTGTGGAGATAGGCGTGGTCGGCCGATATCACGAACAGCGTGTTGTCGAACCACGGTTCCCGGCTCGCTTCTGCGAAGAACTCACGCAGACAGTCATCGGTGTAACGGACGGTGCGGTAGTTGGGTCGTCTCTCTTCGGGATATTTCGATTCGAGTTCTTCGGGCAGTTTAAGCGGATGGTGGTTGGTGATGGTGAAGATACCGGTGACGAAGGGTTGCCGCATCTCGCCGATTTTAGTGCGGAAGAATTTCAGGAACTTCCCGTCCCATATTCCCCATGTGCCGTCGAAATCCTTCATCCCTCTGAAACGGCTGTCGGCCACATATTCATTCTTGCCGTAATATTTCTTCATGCCGGCCTGCCGGGTAAAGCCCTGGATTCCGAGGCTCTCGTTGTCGGCTCCGAGAAACCAGGACGATGAATAGCCTTTACGCTCCAGAAGTTCCCCTATGCCAGACACATGGTTTAGCGAGTAGGGACTCACCACGAAACTTTTCTTCATCCTGGGAGTGGATGCAAGCAGCGACGGGAGGGCATCGATCGAGAATCCGCTGTTGGAATAGGTGCGCTCGAAGCGCACGCTCCGGGTCATCAACGAGTCAAGGAATGGCATGTAGCCTTTATATTGCCCCCCCTCCAGGTCGGGATTGAGCAGTCCGGAATATTCCGCGCTGAAACTTTCGAGGACAAGGAAGACCACGTTGTGACCGCGAAGTACAGCTGCTGAGTCGGCGGGAGCCGGATGGTCGGGAGAGTATTCGGCGGCGAGGTCTGCGGGGTTACTGAAGAATTCCGGTGATTTGTCGGGGGAGGACCCGGTGGTGCGCAGGATGGCGAAAGGGGTGTTCAGCACAAGGTCCACGTCCTCGGGATTGGTGGCGAACCGCTGGGCGTAGCCTACGGCGATCGGGCGCGTCACCGATGAGAAGGTGCAGCCGCGAACGCCGAAGATGAAGAATGCAACCCAGAATCCGAGTCGCAGCGTGTTGCCGAGGTAGTAGTGCCGGAGTGGTTGCGCCGGACGGCGTCCGGGATTGCGGAACAGCTTCCACATAGACCAGATCATTACGATAAGCAAGACCAGCAGATACCAGTGCGTCAGGACCTCCACGCCGATGATTTTGGCTATGTTCCCTTCGTTGCCGAATTCGGTGAACAGCGACATGGTGCTCCGCTGGTGACGGTAGCCGTAGAAAACCGTGTCGCAGAGATTGGCGAGGAGTGCCACGGAGTTGGTCACAATATATGTCAGTTTCACGGCCTTCCACCAGCCCGGACGCTCCTTCACGTGCAGCGGAAGGAACGCGAGTATCAGCCAGAGCGCGTTGACATACATTATGGCAGAGGTGTCAAACAGCAGTCCTCCGTGCGATATAAGCATGAATGAGGAGGGGGTGATGCGGAAAGAGCCGATGTTCTCCCACAGGAAGACCAGTCTTGTCACCTCCATAAGCACGTATATCCAGAGAATATCGCACACGGCGCATACCATCGGCGATTTCCACAGACGTCTTAAAAGTTCGTTCATATCGCTTCTATTCATGATCAAACACTATTTCGGAAAATGAATGGCTGCCGGCCTGGGCGGCGCGTTTCGAGAAATTGCTGCGGTACATGCCGGGTCCCACAAGCAGGTAGGAGCGGCTCGCGCGGGCGATGGCGAAGAAATCCTCAAACGTCTTCATCTGCGATTCGCAGTCGCTCTCTTTGCGGTCGATGTGTGCGATCTTGCCCGGGATGGTCATGATACCCGGCTCTCCCGAAACAGCTGAAAGGAACCGGTGACTGTCGGATGTGACCAGAACTTTCATGCCCCGGTTTTCGGGCATGCTCCGCACTTCTCTGATTTTATTGATGCAGTCTGCTATAAGTCTCTCCCTCTCTCCGGAATGAAGAGGAATGCGTTCCTGCCGCGGCTCGTCGAAATCACCGAGCAGTTCCAGAAACCTTGCCGAGATGGAGATATAATCCCCGCCGAACATCCGCGATATTCCGGCGAGTCTCTGTTCCAGTGCCGGCGCCGGACGGAACAGTTCTGAAAAGAGTTCTCCGAATCTGTCCTCGGCGAAGAAGAAGCTGGAATAGCAGTGGAACTGACGCACGGAATGGTCGTTGACCGCTTTCCTGATGTAATGTTCCTGCCAGCGCTTCTCTCTGAGGTCAGTTTCTCCACGGGTGTCCATGTAGACCGGTCGCGATGTAACGCTGTTGAACGATATCTCGTTGTCGGCGATACGCCAGTCATATCCCGCAGGAATCAGATAGTCCTCGAGTCGGAATGGGAACCGGAAAAAGATCCGGAAGTCCATGCCGGAGTCACGGGCGCTTTCATAGAGCGAGCATATACCGCGCAGACGGTCGGCGAGTCCGCCATGCATCCGCTTGCCGTCGGCCATGAAAATTACCTGCCTCCGCTCGTTGATTGCCGCCGGCTTGTCTGGTCCGTAGTACCCGGCAAGATGGCGCCGCTCCACCCGTCGGTAGCGGTACCGACGGAAGAAGAGATAATTGATTTCGCTCTTTATTCGTTCTGAGATCTTCATTTCTTAATAATCTTCCTGATCATGAATCAGGGTCTGCGCGTGATCTGTATATGTCAGTCCGGTTTTGATATTCATGTCAGTTGTCGTTGTAAGCGTGATTGATTGTCGGTGTCGTTGTATAAACCGGATAAATCAGAGGAGGGTGGCCGGGGTGCGGCTCACCCTCCTCTGCGGTGTCGCTGGTTTTCTACAGTGTAGTTATTCGAGAGGTTCCTGATTCTTTTTCTTTTTGCTGAATGCTTTCCATGCGATGAAGATAATGCAGAGCAGAAGCAGCGCATAGCCTCCCCATGTGAGGTATCGGTTGTATTCCTCCACTTTGTCGAAAAGCATGTCGGGATCCACATGGATCGAGAGCCAGTAGCCGAGCGCGCCGAGGATGGCGTTCCAGATCAGAGCTCCCAACGAGGTGTAGAGCGCGAACTGGGCTATGTTCATTTTTGCGAGTCCGGCGGGAATTGAAATCAGCTGGCGTACGGCCGGGATCAGACGTCCCACCAGAGTCGACACCGCCCCGTGGCGGTCGAAGTAATTTTCGGCTTTCTCCACCTTGGCGCGGTCGATGAGGCATGCGTGTCCAAATTTGCTGTCGGCAAACCTGTAAACTACGGGACGGCCGACCCAGAGGGCGAGGAAATAGTTGACAAACGCGCCGGCAAGGGCGCCGAGCGTGGCCACCACCACCACCATGTACACGTTCATGTCGGCTCCGACTCCGTAGTTGCGGCAGGCAAGATAGGCTGCCGGCGGCACCACCACTTCCGACGGAAAGGGGATAAAGGAACTTTCAATCATCATGAACAGGAACACGAAGAGATAACTCGCGTTCTCTACAAACCACTGGAAAAATGAACTCGCGTCGAAGATGGCGAGCGGTATGAGGTCAAGCATCACTTATTTTGTTTTGAAGTATTGGATATGGCGGATACCATGCAGGTCCCATAATCTGTCAAACCGGATGACAAAGTTAATAATTTTTTTTGTAATTTTGCCACATAATTCGTTTCAAGGGGCTTATTTTCCGATATTGAGTCTCTGAATAATATACATGTAACAGCTATGAACGTTAAAGAGATAACAGAAGGCGTGTATTACGCCGGAGTGAACGATAGGGTCACCGCTTTGTTCGAGGGCCTGTGGCCCATACCGGAGGGTGTGAGCTATAACTCATATATAGTTAAAGGAAAGAATGCCACGGCACTGATCGATACTGTCCGTATCGACGAGGTGCGCGAGTTCCTCAACAATATCAGCCGCATCCAGGATGGCAGACCGATTGACTATCTTGTAATCAACCACATGGAGCCGGACCATTCAGGGTCGATTCCAGAAGTGGTGCGGGCATATCCCGATATAAAGATTGTGGGCAATGTGCAGACAATAGGAATGATAAAGGGTTTCTACCATATCTTCGACGACTCCCGTTTTCTGGAGGTGAAGGATGGCGAAGTGCTTGACCTTGGCGGAAAGACACTTAAATTCTATCTGACTCCGATGGTGCACTGGCCCGAGACTATGATGACATACCTTGAGGAGAACGGCACGCTTTTCTCCGGCGACGCGTTCGGCACGTTCGGAGCGCTCAACGGCGCGGTGACCGACTGCGAGATGGAGACGGACCGCTATTTCCCCGAGATGTACCGTTATTATGCGAATATAGTCGGCAAGTACGGCATGTTCGTTCAGCGCGCGCTGGCGCGTCTCGTCGGTGTCGATATCAAATGGATCTGTTCCACCCACGGCCCCGTGTGGCATTCCCGTATAGCGGAGGTGGTGGACCTCGTCGACAGGCTGAGCCGCTACGAGAGTGAGCCGGGAGTGGTGATAGTCTACGGCTCTATGTACGGCAACACCGCCGAAATGGCCGAGGAAGTGGCCCGCGGACTGGCAGAGGCCGGAGTGACCAACATCATCATGCATGATGCCTCGCACTCCTCGATGAGCCGGATGATTTCCGACGCCTACCGCTATGAGGGACTTGTGGTTGGTTGCGCCACCTATTCGATGCGCCTCTTCCCGCCGGTGGAGGCTTTCATGAACGCGATGGAGACCCGCGAGATAAAGAACAAGGTATTTGCCGCCTTCGGAAGCTTTACTTGGGCCAAGGGCGCGGTCGGTTCCAGGATGGATGAATATGTGGCAAGAATGGGACTTGACTCTGTAGGCTACGTGGTGATGAAGCAGACCCTCGACGACGAGTCGCGCGCTGCCGCGCGCCGCCTCGGCACCGAAGTCGCCGGCCGCCTCACCCGCAAGTAACCCGCAATTATTAAAACAGAAAGGCTCCACAACTGTGGGGCCTTTTGTTGATTATTCATACGGCTGCCGGTCTTGCGTCATACCTATATAATGAGGTTTGAGCGGCAGTTTATCAGAGGGCGCGGAGGCCGGCTATGGCGGCTTTGGGGTCTGCGTGGCGGAATACGTAGCTGCCGGCCACAAGCATGTCGGCTCCGGCTTCGGCCAGCTCGGCACCGGTCTCTCCGTTGACGCCGCCGTCGATTTCGATCACGGCGTGCGAGCCCGTCTTGTCTATAAGCTCACGGAGCTCGCGGGTCTTCTCCAGCGTGTGGCGGATAAAGGGCTGCCCTCCGAAGCCTGGATTGACCGACATGAGAAGCACCAGGTCGAGGTCGCCGATGATGTCGACAAGGGTAGATACCGGTGTGGCGGGGCAGAGGGTGACGCCCGCTTTCATTCCCGCATCGTGGATGGCCTGCACCGTGCGGTGGATGTGCACGCATGCCTCCTGGTGAAAATTCATGATTTCCGCGCCAAGGTCGCGCACCTGCGGTATCCAGTTCTGCGGTTCCACTATCATCAGATGGACGTCGAGCGGCTTGCGGCATATCTTTGCCACGTCTTTCATTACCGGAAAACCGAACGAGATGTTCGGTACGAACACCCCGTCCATTACGTCGAGATGCAGATAGTCGGCATCCGATTCATTGATCATCCGGATGTCGGGTTCAAGATTGGCGAAATTGGCCGCCAAAAGTGAAGGTGATACTTTCATTTATATGGATGTTAAGTTTACTTCGTCATAATTGTTTCATGCAGGTTCCTCCGCAGAAGCCTCTGTTTCGTTTTCAGGCGGCGTGGAGCCGTCAATCATCGCGAGGAATTCATCTTCCGACACGATGGGAACGCCGAGCTTGCCGCACTTTTCGAGCTTTGCCGGCCCCATGTTTTCGCCGGCGAGCACGAAGCTTGTCTTTTTCGATATGCTACCCGAGTTCTTTCCTCCCTGCGCCATGATGATATCCTTGTATTCGTCGCGGCTGTGGCGGGAGAATGAGCCCGAGATAACGATTGTCTTCCCTTCGAGGGCATTGCCGGCGGATGCGAGACGGTCGGTATCCACCTCCATCCGTAAGCCTGCGGCGGTGAGGATATCGATGTTTGCGACATTTACCGGCTCGCGCAGGAAGTCGTGGATATTCCGGGCGATCACGGGACCTATGTCGGGCACGGCGGTGAGTTCCTCAAGCGACATGGCACGCAGACGCTCCATGCCCGATACCGCCATGGCAAGACGCTTGGCGGTGGTCTCCCCGACGTTGGGAATCGAGAGTGCGTACAGTACCCGCTCGAAGGGCACCTGCTTCGATGCCTCGATTCCTGCCATTATCCTTTGCGCGGTCTTTTCTCCCACGCGGTCAAGTCCCGAGAGTTTTGCCTCGTCGAGACTGTACAGATCGCCGATATTTTTCACCAGTCCGCACGCATACAGCAGTTCGGCTGTCTCTTCACCGATACCGTCGATGTCCATCATCCTGCGCGCGCAGAAATGTTCGATGCGGCCGGTGATCTGCGGCCGACAGCCATATTTGTTGGGGCATACCCATGAGGCCTCGCCGAAAATGCGCCGCAGCGGAGTACCGCATTCCGGACATTCATGCACAAACTCAATCTTCGCGGCTCCGGCGGGACGCGAAGAAAGTTCTACGCCGGTGATCTGCGGGATGATCTCTCCCGCCTTCTCAACATAGAGGCTGTCGCCCTGATGGATGTCGAGTTCCTGCATGATGTCTTCGTTGTGAAGCGATGCGCGCTTTACGATGGTGCCCGACAGGAGCACCGGCTCAAGGTTGGCCACAGGAGTCACTATTCCCATTCTTCCGGTCTCGAACGACACGAAGCGCAGCGGAGTGCATGCCCGCTCCGGATTGAATTTGAACGCCACGGCCCATCGGGGGGACTTGGCGGTATATCCCAGGTTGAGCTGCTGGCGCAGGGAGTTTACCTTGAACACCAGTCCGTCGGTAGCCACGGGGAGTTCTCGGCGGTGTTCGTCCCAGTAACGGATGAACTCATCCACTTCCTCCAGCGAATGAAGCAGTGTCATCTCCTTCGATACATTGAATCCCCATGCAGCGGCCGACCGCATGTTGTCGTAATGGTTGTCGCAGGGAAGCCGGTCGCTCAGCAGATAATAGAGCCGGGCGTCGAGGCGTCGCCGGGCCACCTCCTGCGGATCGTGGATCTTCAGTGTTCCCGAGGCGGCGTTGCGCGGATTGGCAAACAGAGGTTCCTCATTATAGGAGCGTTCGGCGTTGAGACGTTCGAATTCCTTCCATGGCATAAGAATCTCGCCTCTTATCTCGAACTCATCCGGCCAGTCTCCCGGCTGGAGCTTCAGCGGGATGCTCCTGATGGTCTTTACGTTGGCGGTGACATCGTCCCCCTGGGTGCCGTCGCCCCGGGTAACAGCCCGCACCATGCGGCCGTCCCTGTAGGCGATCGATATCGAAGTACCGTCAAACTTAAGCTCGCCTACAATCGAGAACTCTTCGCCGTCGAGCGCTTTGCTGACGCGCTCGAACCATTCGTCGACCTCCCTGATGGAATATGTGTTGGAGAGCGACATCATCGGCCGGGCATGCACCACATGCTCAAATCCTTTCGACAGGTCCGATCCCACACGCTGCGTGGGGGAGAGAGGGTCGTAGCTCTCCGGATAACGGCTCTCGAGTTCCTCGAGTTCCTTGAGCATGAAGTCGAAGTCGCGGTCGGATATTTCCGGCGCGTGGAGCACATAATAGTTGTAATTGTGCCTGTTGAGCTCTTCGCGGAGCTGATTTATCCTTTCAATTGCGTCCATCGTCACTGGTTTGTCGGTTCAGATATGGATATTCCACATCCCACAGAAACAACGCCTGCGGAGGCATTGATGTTCCGGCGGCGCACCGGTCTTTTCGCTCTATGATTCTCCGGAAATCCTCCTGACTTATTTTGCCGCGTCCCACATCCACAAGAGTTCCGGTCACTGCGCGCACCATGTTGCGCAGAAAGCGGTCGGCGGAAATTGTGAAGACAGTACCGCGGATTCCGAAACCGTTGTGCCATTCGCTCCATTCGGAACGGTCGACACGGCAGATGTTGGTCCTGGTGTCGGAATGCAGCTTGGCGAACGAGGTGAAGTCATCGGTATCGATAAGAACCTTTGCCGCCTCGTTCATGGCCGCGACATCGAGTCCTGACGGAGAGAGCCATGACATCGAGGCGAGAAACGGGGATTTCCCGAACGTCACAAAATACTTGTATGTGCGTTTTGTGGCGTCGAACCGGGCGTGGGCATCCTCCGCCACCGGAATGATGTCGGCTATGGAGATTGCCGGTCCGCAAAGACGGTTTAGCGAGATTATCATACGTCTGCGGTCGCCGATATCCTCCGTGGTGTCGAAATGCGCGTACATCACCCGGGCGTTGACACCGGTGTCGGTGCGTCCGGCACCGGTCACCGGCACCGGACGGCGGAACACCGTGGCGAGCGCGTCCTCAAGGGTCTGCTGTACGCTCACTGCATTTGGCTGTGACTGCCATCCGTGGAACGGGGCACCGTCATAGCTGAGTTTAAGAAACCATCTCATGCCAGTTTCTGTAAGCGTCAGTCGCGTTCGAGATAGGTGCTCCCGTAAAGACCCGAACGGTAGTTGTTGAGGAACTGGCGGCCTTCTTCGGCGGTGATGGCCCCGCGTTTCATGCATGCCGTCACCCACGATTCGAGGTTGCGCACGAGTTTCTTCGGGTTGTACTCCACATAGTCGAGCACGTCGGCCACAGATTCTCCGTCGATCACCTGGGCTATTTCGTAACCATCCTTTGTGATGGCCACGTGGACGGCGTTTGTGTCGCCGAACAGATTGTGGAGGTCTCCGAGTATTTCCTGATATGCGCCGACAAGGAATATGCCGAGATAATATGGTTCATTCGCCTTGAGGTCATGGACGTTCAGGCAATAGCTGCTACCCTGGGGAGCCACAAAATTGTCGATCTTGCCGTCGGAGTCGCAGGTTATGTCCTGAATGGTGCACTGGCGGGTGGGTTTCTCGTCGAGTCTCGTGATGGGTACTATGGGGAACATCTGGTCGATTCCCCATGAGTCGGGGAGACTCTGGAAAAGCGAGAAATTGCAGAAATACTTTTCGGGGAGCATCCGGGCGGCCCTGCGCAGTTCTTCAGGCGGGTGCTTCATGGAGCGTGTCATGTCGCGCACGTCGCGGGCCACGCTCCAGAACAGCTTCTCGATCTGTGCCCGGGTGCGGAGGTCCAGGAGTCCGAGGCTGAATCTCTCGAGAGCCTCCTCGCGTATCTGCAGCGCGTCGTGCCAGTCTTCATAGACGCGCGACGGGTCGATCTTGTCCCAGATGTTGTAGAGTTCCACCGCGAGTTCGTGCGGATTTTCGCCGAGTTCCTCATCATCATGCCAGATGGGGAGCTGGGCTGTCTCGAGCACCTGGATTATGAGTACCGAATGGTGCGCGGCCAGAGAGCGGCCGCTCTCTGTGATGATGTGGGGATGGGGGAGGTTATTCTTCTCGCATACGTCCACCAGCGCCGACACCGAGTCGTTGACATACTCCTGGATCGAGTAGTTCATGGAGTTCTCGCCCGAGCTGGAGCGTGTTCCGTCGTAGTCGACGCCCAATCCGCCCCCTATGTCGACAAACTTGATGTTGAATCCCATCTTGCAGAGCTGGGCATAGAACTGCATCGCCTCGCGCAGCGCGTTCTTTATGCGGCGGATTTTGGTGATCTGGCTGCCGATGTGGAAATGGATGAGCTTCAGCCCTTCCTGCATCTTGTTCTTCTCCAGGAACGACAGCGCCTCAAGGAGTTCGCTGGAGTTGAGTCCGAATTTGCTGACGTCGCCGCCGCTCTCTTCCCATTTGCCTGATCCGGAGGAGGAGAGCTTGATGCGGATGCCCACATTGGGGGTGATTCCGAGGCGTCTGGACACCTTGGATATCAGTTTGAGTTCATTGAGTTTCTCTACCACAAGGTATATGCGGCGTCCCATCTTCTGAGCCAGCAGGGCGAGTTCCACATAGTCCTCGTCCTTATAGCCGTTGCATACGATGATGGAGTTCTCGTGGGTATTGACAGCGAGGACCGCGTGGAGTTCAGGTTTTGAGCCTGCTTCCAGACCGATGTTGTACTTATTGCCGTGGCTTACAATCTCCTCCACCACAGGACGCATCTGGTTGACCTTGATGGGATAGACGATGAAGTTTTCCGAATTATAATCATATTCTTTGGCGGCTTTGCGGAAGCATTCGGAGATTTTCCTGATACGGTCGTCAAGGATGTCGGGGAACCTCAGCAACAGAGGTGTCTGCACGTCGCGGAGCTGCAGCTGGTCCATCACCTCCTTGATGTCGACCGGCTTGCAGTCCTCGCGGGGAGTGACCTGTACATGTCCTTTGTCGTTGATAGAAAAATATTTAAGTCCCCAACCGGAAATGTTGTACAATTCCGCGGAATCTTCAATTCGCCATTTTCTCATTTCTTTCTTCTATGTTTTTTTGCGCGTGATGGGCCTGTCCGTCTGTAGGGAAGGCCCGCTTATTTAACAGTGTTGTCGGGATTGTCGGCACGTCGGCCGAGAAGCTCGACTTTGTCTACAATAATCTCAGTGATGCGACGGCGTACCTGCATCTTGTCCGTATACTCGCGGCTCTTGATCCGCCCCTCCACATAGAGTCGTGTCCCCTTGCGGATGTAGTTCTCGGCAAGACGTGCGTTCGGGCCTCCCATCACAAGCCTGTGCCATTCGGTGATCTCGGTGGTGGAATTGGCGTAACGGTCATTGGTGGCCAGCGACATGAACGCTATGGGACGGTCAGGTTCCGGGTATCTTATCTCCGGGTCAGCACCGACATGTCCTAAAAGAATGACTTTATTTACCGACATGGGTCTGGATGGTTAAACGTTGTGGATGGAATCCGGAATGTCTCAACAGCTTTCTATCGGGGTGAAATCGATGGCCTTTAGCGCGAGTCCGGTTTTCTCATGCAGACCGCACAGCAGGTTCATTACATGGACCGCCTCGCCCGAGGCACCGCGCAGCCGACAGTCGGCCACGCATCCGAGCCGCATAGTGGATTCGTCGGGTTTCTCCACAGATACAATGCATTTGTCGGTTCCGGCCACTTCTGAGACCCCCGGCATCTTGTCCACGGCGAACGAGAAGTTGTGGTCGTCGTAGATTTCGTAGATTTCGAGAAGGTGTTCGGAATTTACCGTGCAGTTGAATACTGAGGTCATCTGCGCGCTTCTCCGTGTGGGCGATTTTTCTGTGCGTATCGATATACGGCCGTCGTAGCTCTTCTGGATTTCCGCGATGACCCCGTTGATTTCCTCCTCGACCTCTCTGATATCGGTCTGGGATATGATTTCTTCAGGTGCCGAGAAGAGCAGTTCAATATCTCCTTTCAGAAGCATATTGAGAGCCAAAGGGTAGAGCGCCACCAACGCCATCGACGCGAAAGCGGAGGGGAGGAACGCGTTTGCCGCGCCGCGCACGAGCTGCTTGCGGTTGATTTCAGGCAACGCGTAGACGCCGACGGTCGTGTCGGCTGTCGCCACGCCTTCATTTTTGGAGAGCGGGGCATAACAGGCGTGGCCATCGCTGTCAAGCGGAGCGTTGAAGCAGATTATCTTCGTGTCGGAACCTGCGGTTTCTCGGAGACGGGCAAAGTCGTCAGCTCCGATCGCCGGACCGCATACGAATATCACATCGCATTTCCCGGGGCTGAATGAGGCGGAGAAAGATGGCAGCCTCTCTCCGATCAGTCCGTGATGATGACTGGATATCTGCCTTCCGTCCAGTCCGGAGGCCTGGACGGCGATGATTTCCACATCGGGGTGTCCCGTAAGAATGCGGATAAGTTCCCCGGCGTCGAGGTCGGATCCTCCGATTATTGCAGTTCGTATCATTCTATATTATTTAGTGATGGTGTCCGTGGCCATGGTGGTCGAGGGGGAGGAAATGCGAAAGCACCTCGCGCGCCTCTTCATGGGTAACGTCTTCACGCAGCACGGCGAAGACCGTGTCGCTGCCCGGAATGGTGCCGAGGATCTCGGGACAGCGGCTCATGTCGATATCGTAGGCGATGCCGGCGGCATAGCCGTTGCGGGTCTTGATCACCGCGAGATTGCCCGAGAATGTCAGGGAGAGGAATCCACTCGAATAGTTGGCCTTCAGGTGAATCTGTCCTTTCGAGAGAAGTTTGTCCTTGAGGGAGTTGCTGTCGGGCAACATGTACATGTAGGTGCCTCTGTCTGTGGGCACTTTGGTGGTGCGCAACATCTTGAGGTCGCGCGACAGGGTGGCTTGTGTCACATTGTAGCCATGTTCGGCGAGAATGCCAGCGAGTTCTTCCTGGCTTCCGATACACTGGTTCTTGATGAGTTCTACCATTAACTCAACTCGTTGCTTGCGATTTTTCATCGGTCTGAATGTAAGTTTGAAATTAATTAATATGTAAGTAGAATGAATTCTAATGAGTGGGTCTGAATTCGGGTACCTTATCTAAATCTGATCTTCCGCACTGTCCGGCTGCGATTCGAGGCGTTCGATCTCAGCTTTGATTCTTGCGGCCTCTTCATAGTTTTCAGCTTCGGCGGCGCGCTGCATGGCGCTCCTGAGGTCATCGATCCGTGCCGACGCCGGTTTCGGACTCCGTCCGGGTTTCATGTCGGCGCCTCTGTTCCTCACAGTTTTTGGCTGTGTGTTGTGCGAGTCGGGTTCAAAACCTGCCTCGTCGAGCACCTGCCTTGTGGTATATATCGGTGCATTGACGCGGATGGCGAGGGCTATCGCGTCGCTGCTCCGCGAGTCGATCACGTGCATTCCCTTGCTGTCGTGCATCAAAAGTTCTGCGGCGAACACTCCGTTAGGGAGCTTGCTTATGTTTACTTCCAGGAGCGTCACTCCGAATTCATCGAGTATGTTGGCCATCAGATCGTGGGTGAGCGGCCGCGGTGTGACTACCTCTTGCAGCTTGCATTCAATGGACTGGGCTTCCGGATAGCCGATTATTATCGGAATCCTCCGCGTGCCTCCCGCTTCCTGAAGAATCACTGCGTAGACGCCCGATTCTATCTGGTTGTAGGTTATTCCTATCAGTTCGAGTCTACATTTATCCATGGTTTTCTTCTGATTTTTTTGTTGGAGAAAGGGATCCGGCCCGATGCCGTTTCGGGACCGGCACGGAAATCATGCTCGATCCGAGACAGATACAGCAATCGGGGGTATATATGACGGCGTATTGGCCCGGGGCTATTCCCTGCACGTCACTGTCGCTGTGCAGCGTAAGGGAATCCTCGCTTTCGCGCGTGAGAGTGCCGGTGAGGAACTGCGGCGTGTGGCGCGTCTTGAACGCCACCTTTATCGCGGTTTCTCCGGAGCGGAAAGGATCTTCCGTGATCCAGTTTATCTGTTCGAGCGGAATCTCGCGTCCATATTGCCGTCGTGTGTCATAGCCGTTGGAGACGTACACAACATTGTCGCGCACGTTCTTGCGAACCACGAACCATGGACCTCCGCTCATTCCGAGACCTTTGCGCTGTCCTATGGTGTGGAACCAGTAACCGCGGTGTTCGCCGACTTTCTTACCTGTTTCTATCTCGATCACCGGTCCCGGACGTGTGCCGAGATGGCGCTCGATGAAGTCGTTGTAGTTGATCTTGCCTAAGAAGCAGATGCCCTGCGAGTCCTTGCGGCGCGCATTTGGGAGCGCCACCTCTTCGGCGATGCGGCGTACCTCGCTCTTGGGTAGCCGGCCGAGCGGGAAGATAAGATGGCGGAGCTGGTCGTAGGATATCCTTGCGAGGAAGTCGGTCTGGTCCTTCACCGGATCGGCGGCGGTGCCGAGCCACAGTTTACCGTCCTTCTCCACCACCGAGGCATAGTGTCCTGTGGCGGTGGAATCGAAGTCCTTGCCCCAGCGCTCCTCAAAA
The DNA here is from genome assembly GCA_002361155.1 of Porphyromonadaceae bacterium UBA3327. Lineage (GTDB taxonomy): Bacteria > Bacteroidota > Bacteroidia > Bacteroidales > Muribaculaceae > Lepagella. The sequence goes on from DERZ01000056.1 coordinate 46,958, forward strand.
TAGCCGAATTTCACCAGCTTGTTGCACATCATGTCGGGATGGGGGGTGAGGCCTTCCCTGACGGTGCGCAGCGTGTAGGCCATCACACTGTCCCAGTATTCCTCATGGAGAGACACCACGCGGAAGGGAAGGCCATACCGGCGTGCTATAAGGGTGCACATCTCGATATCCTCCTCCGCTGAACAGTCTCCCTCATCCGTGTCATTGCCGATGCGGATGTAGAACAGATGCAGATCGTGCCCCTCGCGGTGAAGAAGCTCGACCGCCACGGCGCTGTCAACGCCTCCCGATATCAGTACTGCGATCTTCATCTGTCACACTTCTTCAAGTTCATCCTCCTCGTTCTGGTCATCATGGTGTATGAAGTGGAGGGAAAGGAAATAATCGAACGATATTTTCCCGGGACCTACAAGCAGAATGAAAAAGTAGATGCCGAGAAAGAACATGGGGATATAGCAGGGCTGGTTCCATGTCATTTCGTATGCCGGCACTGACGACGATGTCAGTGTATGGATTTCGGCGAGTGTCATTAAAATGAAAGGAGGCACGACCATCAGCCTGGTCAGGAAGCCCACCATGATGAAGAAGGAGCATGCTATCTCTATCACGATGGCCGTGACAAGCGTCACCTCCGGCCCCATGCCCGGGAACGCGGGTATCATCCGCGCCATTTCGTCCAGATGCATGATCTGACGCAATGCGAACTGTATCAGCATCACCCCCACGAACATCCTGAGGAACATGCGTCCAAGATGGGTATAGGAGTATCCGGTTGTCCTTATATATAATGTCTTGAATATATTGGTCATCTCGTTTTATTCTTAACTTTCTCTTTATAACTGACTTTCGCCTTTATTATCAAATATTATCAAATTTTCTCTTTCTCCGTGACTTTTGCCTTGATGATTGACATCGCCGTGGTGACGGGGATATTTTTCGCCGCAATCTTTCCTTCCTCGTCAATTACGTAAATCGAGGGTGTGGATCGGAGATCCATAAGATCGTCGATCTCCTCATTTGCGCCTGTGTGCCATTTGGTCGGGAATCCGGAAAGTTTCTCTTCCCAGCCTTCATTCTTGTTGGTAATAATGAAGAGGACATTGACTTGGCCACGGTCCACAAGTTCGCTGAATTCCACGTCGGTCTCCATCTTCAGTTTCGCAAAGCGGCAGTCGTCGCAGTCCGGATCGCCGAACTCAATGACGGTGAGCACTCCGTCGGGACGGTAATGGGCGGTGGTGCCGGAGGGGAGTGTGTAGTCGAACTCGGCAGGCTTTCCTCCGGTCATTGAATTGCGCAGCAGGTCGGCATGCCTCCGGTAGCGCAGAGTGCGCTCTTTTTTAATCTTCTTGGTTTTAAGGAGATTGTCGATGAATTTCAGATAGAGTTCATCGCTCCAGTATTGCGCTCTCGGGCCATAGAGTTTCTCCTCCGCGGCCTTTGTGAACTGTAGGGAGAGCGTCGGGTTCGCAACAAGGGATTGCAGGAGATTGTCGATGGTTTTTACAATAGCATCACTGTCGGACCATCGTGTGAGTTCCACGAAGACACCCATCGCATGGTTAAGAGCGTTCTGGTCCACCGACTGCCTGTTTCCGATGTCCAGGCCGTCCCAGAATCTTTCGGCAACCCATGTGGATTTTTCCTGAAGCGTGCCCAAGGAATCTGGCGCCACAGGATACTCGAACAGAGGCTCTATCACTATCGGTGCGGGCTCGCTGTCTGCGGTCGCCGTATCCTGTGCATGCAGATGGACAGAAACAGGGAAAATAAGTGCCGCGGTGAGCAAGGTTGTTTTTATGATGTTCATTTTTCCTTCGGATGTATGGGTTTTGTTGTAAGCCGGATGTAAGTCTGCCGTCGGCTTATTCCCGGATATATTTTTCGATGGCGCGGGTCCATGCCCTGTAGCCGGCTCCATTCAGATGAAGACCGTCGTTGGTATACTCTTTCTTGAGTTTGCCGTCGGCGCCGGCAAGCGTCGGCCAGAGGTCGATGTATTCGGCTCCGTTCCCCGCTGCGATCTCTTTGATCCTGACATTGAAATCCCTGATGGTTTTCTCTTTGCCGAAGAGACCTTTATAGCGTCGGTAATCGTTGTCTATAGGCATTACCGACTGGATGTAGAGGCGCGTGTCGGGTGACTGTTCGCGGATTTTCTTTACAAGCCGCGCATAGCGCTCTGCGAGCGTGGCGACGCTGTGTCCGTGCGACACGTCGTTGATGCCGATAAGCAGGAATATTTTAGCCGGATGTCCGGCGGTGACCTGACCCAGGCGTTTCTCGACACCGGTGATCACGTCCGAGGATATGCCGCGGTTTTTTATGTTGTGTATTCCGAACAGCTCGCTGAATTCCCCGCCGTCGGTAATGGAATTTCCGAGCATCACAATGTCTTCTCCGCGTATGGGGAGGATTTCGAAAAGACTGGACTTACGGTCCCAGTATTCGTCGGCCATTGCCTGGAGCAGCGGCATGCCCGTGCAGAGCAGAATGGCGGCCGCGGCGGCTCGGGCGGCTTTTCCTGGATAGAGGATATGTCGTTTTGTATGATTCATGGTGACGGTGGTTAATTTGAGGAATGAGCTCTATGGAAAGAGATGAGTCCTTCCATCGGGGTAGCCGCGATGTGGCCAAGGATATAGCCTTGCGTTTTTGCGGCTTCTTCGAGAATGTCGCTGAAATTTGCCGCCACTCCTCCTGTGAAGGATATCGGAAGAGCGCGCACACCCTTGTACCTCGAGATATTGTTTGAGAAGAATGCTCCGAATTCGTCAAGAACCATCGAGTGGATGGAGGGGTCTCCTGTATGCTCCCGGATTATAGGAACGAGCGATGCCAGAAAACGGTTCGGTGAGGTGGACCGGTAGACATTGTGGAGTATTTCCGGCAGTGATAGTCCGTGACGTTCCGTGAGTTCTTTTTCGAGATAAGCGGGAAGATGGCCCTTGAAGGTGGCGTTTATGAGACGGCGTCCCAGCGCGGATCCGCTTCCCTCGTCGCCAAGGATGAATCCGAGCGAGGGGACGTTGGCCACAATCTGCCGGCCGTCGTACAGACATGAGTTGGAGCCGGTGCCGAGGATGCATGCCACTCCGGCTTCATCACCGAGCAATGAGCGGGCGGCACCCAGCAGGTCGCTCTCCGCCTGCGCTGAAGTGGCGCCGAACGCGGACAGAAGTGCATCCCCGATCCGAGAGCATATTTCGGGCGTGGCGCATCCGGCTCCATAATAATATATAGTGCCGATTTCCGCTCCGGTGCCGTATTTCTCCAAAGCGGTGCCTGTTTTCTCCGCTGCGGCGGAAAAATTTTCCGATACCGATTTTCTGTCCGCAATCATCGCGTTAAGGCCATCGGTTACGAATCTGACCGGCGGCTCTTCTCCCGGGGGAAGAAGAGCCCATTCGGTCTTGGTGGAGCCTGCGTCTGCTATAAGGTTGTACTTCATTGTTTTATTTATGACAAATGCATCGTTCTCATCTGAGAACGAGTCATTTGTTATTGCATAATTACAAAATTAATGCATATCTTTTATTTATGCAAAAAAATCCCCTCTTTTTTTATCAAGAGGGGATTTTTCAGCAATTATTTTTTTCGTTGAATCGTCTTCTTCCGTAGAATCAGTATCCGGCTTCCCAGTCGTTGAGACCGACTACATTCTGGAGCATCGAGTCGCCCTCGTCGCGGAAGTCTGTCAGCATGTCGTTGTTGGAGACTATCACGGTCTGCAGCATCGGGCAGAAGCTTACATCAAGAGTGATGAGCTGATTGTTGGCAGCGTTTACACGCTGCAGGAAATTCATGTTCGACAGGTTGAGGAAGGAGAGGTCGTTCCATTCGACGTTCACGGTCTGGAGAGCCTGCTGGCCTTCGACGTTGAGAGCTGTAAGATCGTTGTAGGGAGCCCAGATTTCGTTGATGTTCTTACAATTGTTCACCGCAAGTTCCGCCATGTGGTTGTCACTGCACAGAAGCGTGAAGAGCGAGGGAAGATTCTGGACGTATAGCTTGGAAATCTTGTTGTTGTTCACGTTAAGGGACTGGAGGTTGACCAGTCCGGCGAGCTCTATGCCTGTCAGATCGTTGAACGACGCGTACAGGTTCTTCAGGTTCTGGCATCCTGCCACTGTGAGTTGCTCGAGGCGGTTTCCGATGCAGTTCAGGTATTCGAGATTGACGGCGTTGGTTACGTCAAGCGCCTCGAACTGATTGCCGGAGATGTTCAGTTTCTTGATGAGAGGAACTGCAGAAACCGACATTTCGCTGAGTCTGTTGCGGTTAAGTCGGAGAACCTGTATCTGGGGGCAGTTTGTGACGGTGAATTCCGAAATCCGATTGCGTCCTGCGTTTACTTCTACCAGGGCCGGGTTGCCCGAAAGATTGAGTGCTGTGAGTTTGTTGCCGCTGACCTCCACCTTTTCGAGTTGCGGGAAGTTGGAGAGATTGAGCTGACCTGCGAGATGTTTGTCTTTCCAGTCGATGGCGGTCACATGGCCGTTGGCGATTTTTATACCCGGAACCGTTGCCACGGAACCTGCATATCCGAGGGCTGCTCCGTTAGTGGATTTCTCCACTGCCGGCTGATTGAGGAATGCCTGCAGGGCTTTTGCTTCAGTCTTGTTCAGATTCTGGGCCATGGCACTGCCTAATACCATGAATGCCGAAAGTAATAAAACAGATCTTTTCATAACTATGATGATTTATTGGTTTTTTTGATGTGTTTTTCCATTTTTAATTTGTCTTAATAACATTTCACAATATGTTTGGTTCAAAATAAACGATATGAAATATTTCTTTGTCAAACATACACCAACAGCAGAAACACAGCGGGATTGACCCGATATGAATGAAACCATTTCGGGCGGTATATTGTTATAGAAGTATGATATTTATGTTGAAGAGCATACTGGTTATCGTTATTCTGGCCGTGATGGTGCTTATCCTGCTGGGAATCGGTCAACTCTTTTCACAGGACTTTTCCGCCACGGAAGATGAGGCAAGGTCCCTGCGGGAGGATGTAAGGACGCGTCGGGATGTGATAACCGATGCCAGCGCCTTCCGCACTCTTGTCAAGGGAAAGAGAAAGATGAAGAACGGCCACCCGGCATGACGGCTTCAGTCAGACAACACAAGATTGTTACTACAAGGTTTTTGATAATAAGGAAAATCCCCGGAAGACATGTCTTCCGGGGATTTTCGGTCGGTATAGGGATTCCTTATTTTGTTTCCTCGAGGAGGTAGGGGTTGTATTCGCCCCATTTCTCGATGGGAGGCATGATGCCGAGCGAGATCACCTCGTCGCGGAGAGCACAGAGGTGCTTGTAGCTCTGCTCGAGTTCGGCGTTTTCTTTCTCAGTTCCCTCAACGGAACGGAACGATACGCCATCCTTGGAGATGGTGGTCTCCATGGCCATCATGATGTTGTGGAATTTCTTGTCGTTGACATAGACACCTGCCGGCCAGCGGAAAGCGGGACCGCCCATGGCAGCCGCGATCATCTCGATGGAGAGATATGCCGGGCTCTGGAAGGAGCTGCGGCCGCGGAGGTCGATGATGTTCTTGCCGCCCTGGATCACGCGGACTTTGAGGTCCTCCCATTCGTTCTCGGGAATCACGCCCTCTTCGATGAGCTGGGTGAGGGGTTTGCCGTCCACTTTAACTGTGGATGCGAACACTGCCATCTGCTCGCCGTGACCGCCGTATGTGCGGGCGTTGACGATATTGTCCGGAGAAATCTTGAGATACTTGGCCAGCTCGTTGCGAAGACGTGTGCTGTCGAGGCCGGCGAGGGTTGTTACGCAGGAGGGTTTCACGCCCGAGTAGAGCAGCGTGACAAGACCTGTGATGTCAGCAGGGTTGAAGATAACGACGATGTGCTTTACATCAGGACAGTATTTGCGGACGTTCTTTCCGAAGTCCTCGGCGATCTGCGAGTTGCCGCGGAGAAGATCCTCGCGGGTCATGCCTGCCTTGCGGGGAGCGCCACCCGAGGATACGATATATTTCGCTCCGGTGAAAGCTTTCTCGATGTCATCGGTGAAAGTGATGTTCACGTTCTCGAATCCGCACTGCAGAAGTTCCTCTGCAACGCCTTCAAGTCCCTTTGCGTATGGATCATAGAGGCAAATGTTGGGTGTGAGGTGCATCATGAGCGCTGTCTGCGCCATGTTCGATCCGATCATGCCGGCCGCACCAACGATAAGAAGCTTTTCGTCTGTTAAGAAATTCATAGCTTTTTAAGTTGATATTTGGGTTTTTTATTGTAATTTAATGTGAAGTGAACGACCTTTGTACGGGGTTTGTTCTTTCATTCGGCAAATATAAAGAATTTTTTTATTACTTTTGCAGATAATCCTTAAAAATTAAGGAAATTTTTCATTAAAAACTCCGCATCCGCATTTTTTGAGGGTAGGGGTATGACATTTTCGTTGGGAATGGGTCTTTATTCAAATGGCTAAGATAAAATCAGTATATTTCTGCTCGGCGTGCGGCTATGAATCTGCCAAATGGCTGGGCAAATGTCCCGGATGTGGTGAATGGAACACGTTCACAGAAGAGAAGGTCACCGTTTCTGCCAGAAAAGGCACTGCCCGCGGGCTTGTGAAGAGTTCGCTGCCGGTGAGGCTTTCCGAGATAGAGGTCACCGGAGAACAGAGGATAAAAATGCCGTCGGCGGAACTGAACCGTGTGCTCGGCGGCGGCCTGGTGTATGGCAGTCTCATTCTGATCGGAGGAGAGCCGGGCATAGGAAAGTCTACGCTCCTGCTCCAGAACATTCTTTCCATCCGCAACCGTAAGATACTCTACATATCGGGAGAGGAAAGCGCCTCGCAGCTGAGGATTCGCGCCGACAGACTCGGCAAAGTGTCAGACAACACCCTGATACTATGCGAGACACAGCTTGATGCCATCTTTGCCCAGATTGAGAATGTGAAGCCCGAGCTTGTGGTGGTCGATTCGATCCAGACCATACTTAATCCTGAACTCGAATCGGCTCCGGGCAGTGTGTCGCAGGTCCGGGAGTGTGCCGCCGCTCTTCTACGTTTCGCCAAGGAGAGCGATGTCCCCGTCATTCTCGTGGGGCATATAAATAAGGACGGAGCCATAGCCGGTCCCAAGGTACTCGAGCATATTGTCGACACGGTTCTGCAGTTCGAGGGCGACCGGCAGTATCTCTACCGGATTCTGCGCGCAATCAAGAATCGCTTCGGCTCGACCAGCGAGATCGGAATTTACGAGATGGTGGACCGGGGCTTGCGCGAGGTGAAGAATCCATCCGAGATGTTGCTTTCCGACAACCGCGACGAGGAGATGAGCGGAATAGCCATCGGTGTCACCGTGGAAGGTGTCCGTCCGTTTATGGTGGAGGTGCAGGCTCTCGTGTCGTCGGCGGCTTACGGCACGCCGCAGCGTGCCGTCACGGGGTTCGACCAGCGCCGGCTCAACATGTTGCTCGCCGTGCTTGAGAAACGGGCGAGGTTCAAGCTCTCGCAGAAGGACGTGTTCCTCAATATCGCCGGTGGACTTAAAGTGGCCGACCCGGCTCTCGACCTCGCCGTGGTGGCGGCTGTGATGAGCTCCAATTTCGACCTTGTGATCCCACGGAGGACGGCATTTGCAGGAGAAGTGGGGCTGTCGGGAGAAATACGGACGGTCAACAGGATGGACCAGCGCGTGGCCGAGGCCGAAAAACTCGGCTTTGAAGCCATCTACATCCCGGCCGGAAACCTCAAGGGAGTGAAAAGCGATTTCAAGATAAAGATTATGGAGGTGTCGAAAGTCACCGACATGTTCCGCAGCCTCTTCGAGTAATTGCTTCTGTCGGAAATTACATGAGGGGCGATGCGTAATGTTTTACGAAATTTGATTAATTTTGCACACATTATAGAATAGGAAACTATGGGCGCGATTATAGAATATGAGAATGTGGAGATAGAACGGGCAGACCGTCTGGTGATGAAGAATGTTACTTTTTCAATCGAGGAAGGGGAGTTCCGCTACCTTGTGGGAAAGGTTGGCAGCGGCAAGAGTTCTCTGATGAAGACAATGTATGCCGAGGTGGAGATCCCGCGGGGAGACCGCGCGGAAGTGCTCGGCTTCGATCTGCTCAATCTGCGCCGGCGTGATATTCCTATGTTGCGCCGCAAGGTGGGGATAGTATTCCAGGACTTCCAGTTGCTTCAGGACAGGTCGGCGGCCGCCAATCTCCGGTTTGTGCTCGCCGCCACGGGGTGGAAGTCGAAGAGCGACATGGATGACCGCATAGCTGAAGTGCTGAAGGCGGTCGGCATGGAGAACAAGGCGTATAAGATGCCCCACGAACTCAGCGGAGGAGAACAGCAGCGCATAGTGATAGCCAGGGCGCTTCTCAACAGTCCGAAACTTATTCTTGCCGACGAACCCACCGGAAATCTCGACCCGCAGACCGGCTACCAGATCGTGAGTCTGCTGCACCGTCTGGCCGAAGATGGCACTGCCGTCCTTATGGCCACCCACAATATGCAGATGGTGGAGGATTTTCCCGCTTCACTGATGCGCTGTTGCGACAAAAGACTCGAGGCGCACAACGTACGCGGTGCGATTCTGTAAAAATTTGAGCGAAAAGTTTTTGAATTATATAAAAAAAATCCATAATTTTGTGGAAAATTCGTCGGACACTCCTCTCAAGGAGGGGTCAAAATTGCCCCGAGGTTTGCTCAAGGGGCGTCTAATATCGTGAATATAAAACATTTATAATATTTTTAGAAATGTCAGAAAATAAGGAAAAATTGTTTGACATGTTCCCGCCTGTCACCACTGAAGAGTGGAAGGCGAAAATCAATGTCGACCTCAAGGGCGCCGACTTCGATCGCAAGCTGGTGTGGCGCACCAACGAAGGATTCAACGTTCAGCCGTTCTATCGCAGAGAAGATCTCGCAGGACTGCCCGGAATAGGCACTCTTCCCGGAGAGTTCCCCTACGTGCGCGGCACCCGCGGCAACAACGACTGGATTGTCCGTCAGGCTGTGATCGGCAAGGATGCCGCGGAGGCAAACCGTCACGCCCTTCACATCATCGACCGCGGAGTCGAGTCGCTCGGAATCTGTCTGGGCAATTTCGCCGCAGCCGATCTGCGTGACATCCTGAAGGGCGTCGACCTGAAGAAGATTGAGGTAAATGTCTCCTGCTGCCCCGGAATGGCTGCGGAAGTCGCCGCCGAGCTGGTGAAGCTCGTCAAGGAGGCAGGCGCCGAGAATGAATTCCGAGGAGCTATCGACTACAATCCTTTCCGCCGTCTGCTCCGTCACGGCCTTTCCTTTAACAAAAATGCAGCTGAAGAGGGCCGCAAGGTCTATGAGGCCGTGAAGGAGATCAAGGGAATCAAGTGTTTCGCAGTTGACTCTTATCTGTTCAACAACGCCGGTGCTTACATCACCCAGGAGCTCGGATACGCGCTTGCATGGGGTGCCGAATGGCTCACAATGATGACCGAGGCCGGTCTGACCGTCGACGAGGTTGCCGCCCGCGTTAAATTCAACATGGGTATATCCTCCAACTATTTCATGGAGCTTGCCAAGTTCCGCGCAGGCCGCATGCTCTGGGCTGAAATCGTCAAGGCTTACGCTCCTGCCGACGAGGAAAGCTGCAAAATGTGGGTTCATGCCGTCACAAGCGAGTTCAACCAGACTCTCTATGACTCCCACGTGAATCTGCTCCGCTCCATGACAGAGACAATGAGCGCGGCTCTCGCCGGAGTCAACTCCATCGAGACCCTTCCGTTCGACCGCTGCTACGAGTGTCCCGACGAGTTCAGCGAGCGCATCGCACGCAACCAGCAGTTCCTGCTGCGCGACGAGTCGCACCTCAACAAGGTGGTTGACCCCGCCGGCGGTTCATATTATATAGAGACCCTCACAGCCTCGATCGCCAAGGTGGCGTGGGAAATCTTCAACGAGATCGAGGACAAGGGTGGTTTCGAGGCCATGCTCCGCAACGGAGAGATCCAGGGCAAGGTAAACGAAAGCGGTGTCAAGCGCCATCTCGATGTCGCCCGCCGCAAGGAATCGCTCCTCGGCACCAACCAGTTCCCCAACTTCAACGAGAAGGCTCTCGACAAGGTGCAGGGCAAATCCTGCGGTTGCGGTTGCGGCTGCGCCGAGAAGGAAGAGGCCGACGGCGCCGTGACACCCCTCGTGTTTGACCGCGCTGCAAGCCAGTTCGAGAAGCTCCGCCTCGACACCGAGCGCGCCGCACACCGTCCCAAGGTGTTCATGCTCACCATCGGCAACCTCGCCATGCGTCTGGCCCGCGCCCAGTTCTCGTCGAACTTCTTCGGTTGCGCCGGATATGAGATTATCGACAACATCGGATTCAACACAGTCAAGGAAGGCATTGACGCCGCAATGGAGAAGAAAGCCGATATCGTGGTGCTCTGCTCCAGCGACGACGAGTACGCACAGTACGCACCCGAGGCATTTAAGGAACTCGCCGGACGCGCCATGTTCGTAGTTGCCGGCGCTCCGGCCTGCATGGACGACCTCAAGAAGGAGGGCATCGAAAGCTTCATCCACGTGAAGTGCAATGTGCTCGACACTCTCGTTGACTTTAACGCTAAACTCCTCAAATAATCCCAGTATCATGAGACCGAATTTTAAAGAAATCGATATCACAAAGACCGTGGCTCCCGCGAGCCACAAACCGGTTGAGGGTGAGGAGTGGCTCACCGCTGAACTCATTCCCGTGAAGCCGGTGTATACAGAGAAGGACCTCGAGGGCATGGAGCACCTCGAATACGTGTCCGGTCTGCCTCCCTTCCTCCGCGGCCCGTACAGCGCCATGTACCCGATGCGCCCCTGGACCATCCGTCAGTATGCCGGATTCTCCACAGCCGCCGAGTCCAACGCTTTCTATCGTCGTAACCTCGCCTCGGGACAGAAAGGTCTTTCGGTGGCCTTCGACCTCCCGACACACCGCGGTTACGATGCCGATCACGAGCGCGTTGTCGGTGACGTCGGCAAAGCCGGTGTCTCCATCTGCTCGCTCGAGGACATGAAGGTGCTCTTCGATGGAATTCCCTTGAACAAGATGTCGGTGTCGATGACCATGAACGGCGCAGTGCTCCCCGTACTCGCATTCTACATCAACGCCGGACTCGAGCAGGGCGCAAGCCTCGAGGAGATGGCCGGTACCATCCAGAACGACATCCTCAAGGAGTTCATGGTCCGCAATACCTACATCTACCCGCCGGCATTCTCGATGAAGATCATCGCCGATATCTTCGAGTATACTTCGAAGAACATGCCTAAGTTCAACTCCATCTCCATCTCCGGCTATCACATGCAGGAAGCCGGTGCAACCGCCGACATCGAGCTGGCATACACGCTCGCCGACGGTCTGGAATATCTCCGCGCAGGTGTCAACGCCGGCATGGATATCGACTCGTTCGCTCCCCGTCTGTCGTTCTTCTGGGGTATCTCGATGAATTATTTCATGGAGATCGCCAAGATGCGTGCCGCACGTATGCTCTGGGCCAGGATTGTCAAGCAGTTCAATCCCAAGAACCCGAAATCGCTTGCACTCCGTACGCACTGCCAGACTTCAGGCTGGTCGCTTACCGAGCAGGATCCCTTCAACAACGTGGGCCGTACCTGCGTAGAGGCCATGGGTGCCGTTCTCGGCCACACCCAGAGTCTCCACACCAACGCCCTCGATGAGGCTATCGCCCTTCCGACGGACTTCTCCGCGCGTATCGCCCGCAACACCCAGATCTATATCCAGGAGGAAACCCATGTCTGCAAGCAGATCGACCCGTGGGGCGGCAGCTACTATGTCGAGAGCCTCACCAACGAGATCGCTCACCGCGCATGGGAACATATCCAGGAAATCGAGAAACTCGGCGGGATGGCCAAGGCCATCGAGACCGGTCTTCCCAAACTCAAGATCGAGGAGGCGGCTGCCCGCACGCAGGCCCACATCGATTCCGGCAAGCAGACCATCGTCGGTATCAATAAGTTCCGTCTCGACCATGAGGATCCGATCGACATCCTCGAGGTGGACAACACCGAAGTCCGCAAAGAGCAGTGCGCGCGTCTTGAGGTTCTCCGCAAGGACCGTGACGAGGAGGCCGTGAAGAAAGCTCTCGCCGACATCACGGAGGCTGTGAAGGATCCCTCGAAGGGAAATCTTCTCGACCTCGCCGTCAAGGCGGCCGGTCTGCGCGCGTCGCTCGGAGAGATCTCCGACGCTTGCGAGGCTGTGGTTGGACGTTACAAAGCTGTCATCAAAACTATATCAGGCGTGTATTCAACTGAAGAGAAGGGTGATCCCGAATTCGAGGAGGCCCGCAAGGCTGTGGCTGACTTCGCTAAGCGCGAAGGTCGCCAGCCCCGTATCATGATTGCGAAGATGGGTCAGGACGGTCACGACCGCGGCGCCAAGGTGGTTGCCACCGGTTATGCCGACTGCGGTTTCGACGTCGACATGGGTCCGCTGTTCCAGACTCCCGCCGAGGCTGCCCGTCAGGCTGTGGAGAACGACGTCCACATCCTCGGTGTGTCCTCGCTTGCAGCCGGTCACAAGACGCTTATTCCCCAGGTGATCGAGGAACTGAAGAAGCTCGGCCGCGAGGACATCATGGTAACAGCCGGAGGTGTGATCCCCGCCCAGGACTATGACTTCCTATACAAGGCAGGTGTCGCAGCCATCTTCGGCCCCGGTACCCGTATTCCGAAGAGCGCGATCGAGATGATCCGCATCCTCAACGAGGACCGCGCCCAGTAATCCCGCGCTGAACAACCACATATTCCGCACGGCGCATGTCGTGCGGAATCCAATACAAATCCAGGCCGACTTGAACTCCGGTTCAAGCCGGTCTGGATTTGTATTGCGCGGGGAGTGGCAATAATCCTGGTGCAATTCACGTATAATAATAGATATGGAAAGAAACGATAACGTGAGGAATGACGAGCCTCTTTACAATATAGGAGAGGAGGAAAGTCCTCTTTATGAGTTGTCTGACGGGAATCAGGAACCGGCTGACGGTCTGACGGTATACGACAGCGTGCCGAGTGAGGATGATATGCCCGAGAATATATCGCGTACTGTCAGGATGGCTGACGATAAGAGCATTCGGAAAATGCCTTCGCCGTTCGCCATAATGCTCAAGACGATGTTTACGCCGGTGGAGGGATGGAAAGCACTTAAACGTGCAAAATTCCAGCCCGACAGAGTGGCAGCATCCTTGTTCTATCCCTGCGTGGCATTCGCGTCGCTCTCGGAATTCTCGGCATTTGTCTATGAGGCCAATGTCACTGTGGCATCCGTGTTGGTAAGAGCTGTGGAGACTTTCATATCATTCTTTTTCAGCTATTATTCGGTATTGGCGGCTGCGGGAATCCTGCTGGGAAAAAGGGTGGGCGGAATACTGAATTCTCCATTCGGGAAAATTTTTACGATGACTTCCATGGCTACTCTGCCGGTATTCTATATGTTTTACCGGCTGCTCCCGATACTCGGGCCGATGCTGGTGTTTCTCCCGCTATGGACCATCTATCTCGTGTTCCGCGGTGTCCGTTTCCTCAGGTTGCCGAAAGAGAAGGAATCTGTCGCCACTGGTCTTCTATGCACTCTGGAGATAGGTATGCCTATGCTTTGGAACTGGATTTTCACCGATTTAATACCTCTCGGATAACCGGATACTGATAATTTCGGGCACAGACTGATAAAGTTCGCGGAATTTTTGTTAAATTTGTAGTTTTGAAGGTCGGGTCAGAGCGCCGTGACGGCTATTTCCCGGCATACATGGATTTGAGAAATGAAAGCAGAGCAAGTTAACATACGCAACAGACGGGCCAGATTTGACTACGAGATAACGGACACGTATGTGGCCGGAATGGTTCTGACCGGCACTGAGATAAAGTCGATACGCGACGGCAAGGCGTCGCTTGCCGACTCCTATTGTCTTGTCGAGAACGGCGAGGTGTGGGTCAAGGGCATGAACATATCGGAATATTTCTACGGGTCATATAACAATCACGTGGCCCGACGCGACCGCAAACTACTGCTTAACCGCAAGGAGATCGCCAGGATTGCGAAGGCCGTGGAGGATCCGGGCTATACGGTGATTCCGCTCAAGGTATTCATCAGTGACCGCGGTTATGCCAAGATACAGATAGGTGTGGGACGGGGAAAAAAACAATACGACAAACGCCAGGCGATACGGGAACGCGAGGACAAGCGCTCGATGGACCGATTCTTCAAGAAATGACACGACCTCTTGAACTTCTCGCCCCGGCAGCCGACAAGTATGTGGCGCGCGAGGCAATCCTCCACGGTGCCGATGCCGTCTATATGGGAGGACCGAGTCACGGCGCCCGCCGTCGTGCCTCCAATTCCATCGGGGATATCCGCGAGACGGTGGAGTTTGCCCACCGGTTCCGCGCCCGCGTCTACGTGACGGTGAACACTGTAGTCTATGACAGCGAGATTGCCGATGTGGAGCGTCTCGTGCATGATCTGTACAGTGCCGGGGTCGATGCGATCATTGTCCAGGACATGTCGCTGCTCCGGATGAATCTGCCGCCGATAGCATTTCATGCCAGCACGCAGTGCGACAACCGCACGCCGGAGAAATGCAGCTTTCTCGAGCGCGTCGGATTCTCGCAGACAGTGCTTGCAAGGGAATTGTCGCTCGAAGAAATAGCAGAGATATGCCGGAATGTGACCGTTCCGGTGGAGTGTTTCGTTCATGGAGCTCTTTGCGTATGTTATTCGGGGCGTTGCGGCGCGAGCGAGGTTTCGGTCAATCGCTCTGCCAACCGCGGAGAATGCGCGCAGATGTGCAGGATGCCGTACACATTGCGCGATGCCCGCGGAAACGCGTTGCAGACCGACAGATATCTGCTTTCTTTAAGAGATTTCAATACGCTCGATTTGCTTCCGGAGCTGGTGAAAGCCGGGGTTTCCTCTTTCAAGATAGAGGGACGACTCAAGGATGCGTCATACGTCAAGAATGTCACGGCCGCATATCGTCGGGCTCTTGATGAGGTGATTGCCGCCAATCCGGAATTGTATAGACGCGCATCATACGGTAAAAGTGAAATAAAATTCACTCCGGTCCTTGAGAAAAGTTTCAACCGTGGATTTACGGATTATTTTCTTCATGGACGCCGGCAGGGGAGCATGGCTTCGCTTGCCACACCCAAGTCGATGGGGGAGATCATCAGAGATGTATCTGAATTGAACAACGGCGACGGTATAAGTTTCTTTAATGCCGATGGTGAATATGAGGGTGCGGCGGTCAATGGCGTCGACCGGGGCAGAATCATCGGTTCCAGAGCGTTCCGCATGCCGCGCGGTGCGGAAATCCACCGGACATTCGACCGCTGCTGGCAGACTATGCTTGCTTCTCCTACGGCAACAAGAACCATCAGCGTCGATATCTCGATCGACGGAACCGGAGTCACGGCCACTGATGAGCGTGGAGTGAGGGTACGTCTGCCGCTTGATGTAGACAAGGATGTGGCCCGAAAACCGTTTGATCCGCGCCCTGTGTTTGAAAAACTCGGTGGCACGGGCTATCGTCTCGGTCAGTTTGAAAATCGACTCGATCCGTCGGTTTTCATCCCTGCCTCGCAACTTACAACATTGCGCCGGAGGCTCATCGAAGACCTTGACAGAGCCAATCTCGCCACATATCCTTTTGACTACCGTCCGCCGGAGGATAGAGACTGTCCCTATCCCAGGAGGTCGCTTGACGCCCGCGACAATGTCGCCAACCGGTTGGCAGCCCGATTCTACGCCGATCATGGAGTGAAGGAAATTGCCCCGGCGCTTGAGGTAAGCGGAAAGGTTCCATCCGGTACGCCGGTGATGACAACACGCTATTGTATCCGGCGGGAACTGGGAGTATGTCTGCGCGACAAAACCGTATCCGCCGCGAAAAAAGTGCGGTATGCCGAGCCTTTGTATATCTCTACCGGCCCGCACGTATTTCGTCTTTCGTTCGACTGCGTGCGTTGCGAGATGACATTACTGACCGACTGAAGTTCCGGTTTTTCTATTGCTGCGGATCTCCTGCCACGGAATCGGAGCGAAGGACCAGTGGATGCGCGTATCGGTACAGCAGTGAATCCGCAATGGTTACCATCCGTAAGGTTCTGGAAGTAAGGGTGTCGTTCTCCCCCTCGCTGATGGCGTAGCTCGTTTCAGGCGGATGCCGGAAGTTGAGGTCGTCGATTTCCTCCCGGTAGCGCGACATCAGACCGTTAAGCGTGGCGGAATCTTTTGCCGCCGTCACACTGTCTGTGTAGAGGTCGATCAGTACCAGACTCTCTTCATACAGCGCTCTGGCTTCCTCGCGGCCGGAATTGTCTGCCGTCCGTGTGCATCCGCACGCTCCCGCCATAACCGTAATCGTGAGAACCGGCAATATCATCAATCCGTTTTTCATGACTTTTTTTTATTTATGCCGGAGAGTTTCTCCTTAAGGAAACGGCCGGTATATGAGTTTTCGGAGTCTGCTATTGTCTCCGGAGTACCTTCGGCCACAACCGTGCCGCCGGCATCGCCTCCTTCGGGTCCTATGTCGATAACCCAGTCCGCCGACTTGATCATGTCCATGTTGTGCTCGATAATCACCACCGTATTTCCCTTGTCCACGAGTCTTCCCAGCGATTTAAGAAGTACCGAGATATCGTGGAAATGAAGGCCGGTGGTAGGTTCGTCGAATATGAACAAAGTGTCTTTCTGTTTCTCCTGCGAGATATAATAGGCAAGTTTCACACGCTGGCTCTCTCCTCCGGAGAGTGTCGACGAACTTTGCCCCAGTTTCACATATCCTAGTCCCACCTCCTGAAGAGGAAGCAGTTTGTTGACGATCCGGCTTTCGGAGGCGCCTTCCGATTCACGCAGGAATTCTATGGCCTGGTCCACGGTCATTTCCAGGAAATCGTGGATATTCCTGCCGCGGTATTCCACATCGAGCACTTCCTGCTTGAAACGTTTTCCATGGCAGGATTCGCATTCCACGCTGATGTCGGCCATGAACTGCATCGGGATGGTTATTGTGCCTTCTCCTTTGCATTCCTCGCAGCGCCCTCCCTCGGTATTGAAGGAAAAGTAAGCCGGAGTGAAACCCATCTGGCGTGCCAGCTGCTGTTCCGAGAAGAGACGTCTGATTTCGTCGTAGGCTTTCAGATAGGTGGCGGGATTACTTCTTGACGATGTGCCGATAGGGTTCTGGTCGACAAATTCGACTGCCGACACAGCTGATATGTCGCCGCGAAGCTCGCGGTGGGTGCCGGGAACATCCACCGGATCGCCGAGCGCGCGACGGAGAGACTTGTAGAGTATGTCGCGGACAAGTGTCGATTTGCCGCTTCCGCTCACACCGCTCACAACCGTCATCACGCCAAGCGGGAACTTCACGTCTATGTTCTTGAGATTGTTCTGGGAGGCTCCTGTCACTTCGATGAAGCGTTTCCAGGGACGGCGTTTCAGCGGCAGTTCTATGCGGCGGTCACCGCGCAGGTAATCCACTGTGTAGGATCCGTTGGCGCCCCCACCTTTCAGCACTTCCCGCAGATTTCCCTCCAACACCACTTCGCCCCCTAAACGGCCGGCGTCTGGACCGATGTCGACAATTTCATCGGCCGCGAGCATGATGTCCTCGTCGTGTTCGACAATCACAACCGTATTGCCTGTCTGTTGCAATTTGCGGAGTACACCTATAAGTTTGCGGGTGTCGCGCGAGTGCAGTCCGATACTCGGTTCGTCGAGGATGTAGAGGGAACCCACCAGAGAACTTCCGAGAGATGTGGCGAGATTGATGCGCTGGCTCTCTCCTCCGGAGAGGGTGGAGGAGAGTCGGTCGAGCGTGAGGTAGCCGAGACCGACATCGTCGAGAAAGCCAAGCCGCTGCCTTATCTCGAGAATCAGCCTCGCGCCGACTTTCATGTCCTGTCCGGTGAGAGTAAGTGTGTCGAAAAACCTGCGGAGTTCGCTCACTGGCATACGCACAGATTCGTTGATGGTCTTCCCGGCCACTTTTACGTAGGATGCATCCTTGCGCAGTCTGGAGCCGCCGCAGTCCGGGCATACTGTCTTGCCGCGGTAGCGGGCCTTCATCACGCGGAACTGCATCTTGTCCTGCTGCGAGTCGAGCCATCGGAAGAAACCGTCGATTCCCTCCCATACGGCGTTGCCGTGCCAGAGAAATGACAGCTGTTCTTCTGTAAGCTCGTTATATGGAGTGTGGATGGGGAAGCTGAATCGCGGGGCTACATGGATGAGCCGCTTTTTCCATTCGCTCATCTTGTCGCCGTTCCAGCAGCGTACCGCGTTCTGATAGACCGACTTCGTCTTATCGGGCACCACAAGATCCTCGCTCACGCCGAGCACACGGCCGAATCCCTCGCATGTGGGACAGGCTCCGTAGGGATTGTTGAAGTTGAACATCAGGTCGCTCGGCTCGCGGAATTCAATGCCGTCGGCCATGAACCGCTTGGAGAACCGGTGTTCGTGTGTGCCGTCGGTTCCCCATATCTTGATGACGGCTTCGTCATGGCCTTCGAAGTATGCGGTCTCCAGCGAGTCTGTGAGACGCGACACCTCATCCTTGTCCGACGACACGGAGATGCGGTCAATCAGCAGCCGGTATCCGTCGTTCCGTTCCGGATTCTCCCCGGCAACTTCCGGAATATCGAAGAATACCCCATCTTTCTCGAGGCGGGAGTAGCCCTCCTTGGCATAGATGCGGAGCTGGTCGGCGAACGAGCGGCCTTCGGGCAGATATATGTCCACAAGGATGGCGGCGCGTGTGCCCTCGGGATAGGAGAGGACTGTGCGGATTATGTCCTCGATGCCTTGCTTGCGGACCTCCAGCCCGGTTACCGGTGAAAATGTGCGCCCTATGCGGGCGAAGAGCATGCGCAGGTAGTCGTAGATTTCCGTCGAAGTTCCCACAGTGCTTCGCGGATTGCGGGTGTTTACCTTCTGCTCCACGGCTATGGCGGGGGGAAGCCCCTTGATATAGTCACATTCCGGTTTCGACATGCGGCCCAGGAACTGGCGTGCGTATGCCGAAAGACTTTCCACATACCTGCGCTGGCCCTCGGCATACAATGTGTCGAAGGCCAGCGATGACTTGCCGCTTCCGCTCACACCGGTAATCACTATCATTTTCCCCAAAGGAAGGCGCAGGTCAATATTTTTAAGATTATTGACCCGCGCTCCCTTTATCGTGATAAACTTGTTCTCCATATAATATACACAACGGCAAATATCATTCCAATTCTTGCTCTGCCGGAGCTATTAACAATTTTTTGGAGAATCCGTCCTTGTGATCTTTGAAATGCTTTATTTCTCGGGGGCGAAGAGAGGATCCCATGCCGGAAGTCTGACCGGCTTCTGGCTGAGGATGTCAAGGATTTTGGCCGGGACATATTTCCTGTCGGCCACAAGCCGGAACATATATTCGTCAAACCACCGGTCGGTCATGATAAGGTGTCCGTCGTTGGCGCCTGGTCCCCAGCTGTTCTCCACCATCCACTTAACGGGACGCCCTTCCGCGTCGAGGTCCACGGCCATGAGTGTCATCGCATGGCTCGAGGCACTGGCGTATGTGCGGATGCGGTCGGCCTTGTCCATACCGAAATCCACGCCCATCAGCGAGGCATAGTCATAATTGTCCGGGTCAAGGACTCCTCTGTCCCGGTCAAGAAATTTTCCCACATCACATGAGAAATACATCATTGTGCTGTCCTTTATCGACTCGATTGCCACCTTCTTTATCTCCTCCACCGGAAGATTGATATAAGTCCAGTTCTTGCCGTCGTAGACGTGGCGGTCGAGATCTATTTCATACAGACGGTAGAACTCCCGCGAGGGGTCGTTCATCAGCATCACATAGTTGTTCCGGAGGTCGTTGCCGGCGAATTCGCGGTAGAACTGCTGCGGGGTATACGTCTTGGTGCTGACGGCGTTGCCATCCTTGTCGCGGAGGGTGTAAGTGAATTCCGAAGGAGGAGTGCCGAGAGTGATGGCGAGCATTCCGTACACTTCGCCGAGCATGGCCTGTTTTCTGGCAGATATTTCTTTTTCTCCCTTCCCTTCGGCATGCATTTTGCGAAGTTCGAGACCGTACTCACGGAGTTTCAGTGCTATAAGAGAGGAGAGACGCGACGTATTGTTGGCGCTGAAGGTCTCTCCCATGATTTCGGCCGGCACTATGCCATATTTCATAAGATTGTCGGACAGACCGGTGAACTGGCCGCCGTCGCTCAGAGGATGGCGGAAAAGCCAGTCCACTGTCTTGTCGTCCATCGGGCGTTCAGCGAGGTCGATGATGCTCTGGAGGAAAAGATTGGATTTCTCAAGCTGGTCGAAGAAGAAATTGTAGTTTTGCGACAGCTTGAGTTCCGGCATTCCTTTCTCAGCCATGATCTGGGAGCGGAGCATGTTGAGTCCGGTGAATAGCCAGCATCGTCCGGAACTGTGCTGGTCGGTGATTCCCTCACTCTTCACCCGGTGGGAGAAATGAGTGTCGAAACTGTTTTTTGCGTCCGGATTCGAGGCGAGTTTGTCGATGTGGTTTCCGCTCAGAGCGTTGCGGACAGCCTTTCTCGACGGAGAAAGATCCATCTCGGCTTTCATCCGTTCGAGCATCTGAGGAGTTATACCTCCGTTCTCTTTTGCGTAAGCTGCAGGATAAGAGAGTGCCATGGCAGCCAGCGAGAGTGATATTAGTGTTCTTTTCATGATGAATTTAAGGATTTTGTATCGTTTTTACGGTGAAATTCGCGGCTCTGCAATGCCTGGTGAACAAGTCGCATGCTGTCGCCACAGTCTGCTCCAGGTCTGTCTCCGGGCAGAAAAGGTGGATTGTCATCAGCAGACGGCGGGTGGTCAGTTCTATCTTGGTCCGCTCGTTGTCGGAGGTTGGAGTCCCGATTCCCCCTGTCGCATCGCGGAACACAGGCAGCCCCTCTATATTGAGCGGCCCCCTGCCTATCCCTTCGTATGGCTCGTCATGCCGTCCGATTCCGAGAGATATGGATTCGCCGTCTATCTTGTCGGCATCGAAGCATCCCACGGAGCATCCTGTCAGCAGCGACAGCATATTTCCCGTATCGACAATGGAATTCACTGTATAGAGTCCGAGACCGCGCACAATCCTGCGCATAAGCTGTTCCTGTGAAGGACGGTATCTGTTGGGATCCTTGCCGCAGACCCTGTAGGCGTTCCTTGTGGCCGCAATTGCGGGAATCTTGTTGATTTCCTCTACTTTATAGCGGGACTGTATCTCGTCGGCAAGTGCGACCATCTCGGCGCGGCAGGTCTTCTGTGTGGGACTGTTCTCTACATCGCATCTGATGATTACAGCGCGGTATCCTGACACCAGCTCGCCAAAATATTTTTCTATCGTGACTTCCATACCGCAAATTTACGAAATTCCTGTATTATGGCAAAACCGGAGGAACGGTATTGGAGCAAAACGGATATAGGTATGGAAGGTACTTTTTGGCATTAGATTTGTTGTATATTATTGGAATCCTAATTTAAAAAGGAATGGAA
Organism: Porphyromonadaceae bacterium UBA3327; assembly: GCA_002361155.1. Taxonomy (GTDB): domain Bacteria; phylum Bacteroidota; class Bacteroidia; order Bacteroidales; family Muribaculaceae; genus Lepagella. The sequence continues at coordinate 68,513 of DERZ01000056.1, forward strand.
GAAAAGAAAACCTTGCCTGTGCTTTTGCTTACGGGCTACCTTGGAAGCGGTAAGACCACGCTTTTGAACCGGATCCTCAACAACCGCCGAGGAATACGCTTTGCCGTGATAGTGAATGATATAGGTGAAATCAACATAGATGCCGACCTCATCGCCAGGGATGGCGTGGTAGGCCAGGGAGACGACAGTCTGGTGCCCTTGCAGAACGGATGCATCTGCTGTACGCTGAAGACCGACCTGATGAAGCAGCTTGCCGACCTGGTGTCGGCGCATAAATTCGATTATATCGTGATTGAGGCGAGTGGTATATGTGAGCCGGAGCCTATAGCGCAGACCGTCTGCTCGATGCCGATGATGGGGGAGGAGTTCAACCGGAACGGTTCTGTGCGTCTTGACTGCATAGCCACCGTGGTGGACGCCCTTCGTCTCAGAGATGAATTCTCCGCCGGAGCTGACCTTGTGAAAAAGGATATCGAGGAGGAGGATATAGAGAATCTGATAATTCAGCAGATAGAATTCTGCAATGTGATTCTTCTCAACAAGATATCAGAAGTCTCGCCCGAGGAGGCGGCCGAGATCAAGGCTGTGGTCCGTGCGCTGCAGCCGTCAGCCGAGATCATCGAGTGCGATTATTGTGATGTCGATTTCGAGAAACTTCTGAACACCGGCGACTTCGACTTCGACAGGGTGGCAACAAGCGCGACATGGATCCGCGGGATAGAATGCCCTCTTGATGAGGATAATGAGCATGAGCACGAGCACCACGAACCCCACGAACATCATGAACATGACGGTCATCACTGCCACCATCATCATGAGGGTGAGGCTGAGGAATACGGTATCGGAACATTCGTATATTTCAGCAGAAAACCGTTTTCGCTCAATAAGTTCGACTGGTTCTGCGCGAAGCGTTGGCCTGCATCGGTGATAAGGACAAAGGGAGTATGTTACTTCAAGGAGAACACTGACATGTCCTATCTCTTCGAGCAGGCCGGAAGCCAGAAACGGCTTGTCGAGGCAGGGCAGTGGTATGCCACCGCTCCCGAAGAGGATCTGCGGGTGTTGCTTGCAAACAATCCGGATCTGATGCGTGATTGGGATGAGGTGTACGGCGACCGTATGCAGAAGCTTGTGTTCATCGGCCGTAACATGGACAAGGAGGCTATCGTGAAGGAGCTCGACGACTGTCTTGACTGACAGCGTGGCTCTTTCTACTCCAAATTCTCAGCTATAAGTGGCATTAACTAATTTCTAAATGACACTTAAAAACCTCAAGGTTCGGTAAATTCTAAACTTGAATCATTGATTTCAATGGAATTGTCAAGTCCGAGAAGGGTGTCGGGGACCCCTTTTCGGACTTGCTGTCTTGCGCCGAGTTTTATGAGTTTGTTGCAGGTCTGGGGTATGCTTTGTCCTCCTTCCGCGAGCTTTTTCATGGCGTTGTCGTAGGCTTTATGAGCGCTCTCGAGCCTTGACCCTATTTCGACGAAAGGCTGCATGAATTTACCCACGCGGTCAAGCATTTCATTGGCAAGGGCATATACTTTCTCATGATTTTCAGCCTGTGCGATCTGTTGCCAGGTCATGGCGATTATTTTAAGAGCCGCGTAGAGGGTTTGTTCATCGGCTATATAGACATTGTGCTCCATAGCCTTTCGCCACAGGTCAGGGGCGGCATTGGTGGCTGTGAGCAGCGCAGCGCTGTTGGGAACAAACATTATCACGTAGCCAACGCTTCTCTTGGGAGGCCGGATATGTGAGGAGTAATCTTTTGCGGCGAGCTCAGCGACATGTTTGCGGATGCTTTCTACGTGAGCGCGGAGCGAGCGGTTCCTTGTCTCGTCGCTCTCGGCATTCATATAGTCGAGATATGCCGAGAGTGACACCTTGGCATCGATCACCACGTCCCGTTCCTTGTCCAGATGAAGTATGACGTCAGGGCGCATGGCCGCCATGCCATCTTCCCGGACAATATTTCCGGATGCGTCTCTGATGAATGACTGAGTGTCGAAGTGAACGCCCTCGCTGAGTCCATGGGATTCGAGGAGCTCGGTGAGTACGGTCTCACCCCAGTCTCCCTGTATCTTGCCGCCGTTTCGCAGTGCGTTCGCGAGTCGGTCGGCACTTTCGCGTGCGGATTCGCTGCATCGGAGCAGATTGCTTATATCGGCCGACATCCTGCCGCCGAGTTCGCCATGCACGCGTGTGTTTTCAGTGACGGCCTCGCGCATCTGTCCAAGCTGCCGATTGAGAGGTTCAAGGATATGCACCATCGAGTCGCGGCTGGTCTGTTCGAATTCTTGCTGCCTTGCCTTGAGCAGTTCGGCGGTTGCGGTCTTCAGCTGTTCCTGCATTTTCGCCACCGTCTCGTCAAAACGGTTCTGCAGCGCGTCCATAGCCTCGCGGTGATGTCTTTCCTGAAGGATGGAAGTACGTTTTTCGGTCTCCTCGCGGTCGGCCAATATGCGTTCGAATTTAATCTGTTCCGATTTAAGCCGCTCGTCTGCCACCGTAATCTCCGTCTCCAGCCGCCGTATGACGGAAGCAGACTCCTTTGTCTCAGCCTCAAAACGGCTCTTGCAGCGGTTAGAGCCGATCACATATCCGACAGCGATGCCTGCCACGCAGAGCAGTACCCAGACAATTATCTCCATTGTATCCGAATTTTCAACACACAAAAATAGTCAAAATATTTGAGACGTTGTAGTCCTGCGGAAGTAAAAAACTTAAAAAATAATTCGTAAGATCAAATATCAATTTTAGGAAACTCCTTTATTAATTCTTATTCAGGCGTGCGTCGTATCTGCTCAATACCGCTGTATGAACGACAGCTCCTTTTGGGAAATCCGGTTTCCGTTAACATAGTCGGACACAGAGACTGTGTTCTATTACTTTAATGATGAATGGATATCGGGAGCCGTACCTGAAATGATAGATACCGATTCGATCTCAAAGATAGAAGTCAAGAATAATAAATATGGCAACCGTGCGCTTTTTATAACCGTATCTCCGGCTACGATGGCTCAGTTGAAATCGGATGTACACGAGGCAACAAAAGATCTCTGGGTATATAATGACCCTGTCTGTGAATTTCCCTGAGGAAGCGGCAAACTCAGAGAATGGATAAATGCCAACATTCAGATTCCGGAAGGCTATAAGGGTTGTGAAAGAGTTATTGTTAAGTTTTATGTCCAGCCGGATGGATCCATCACTGATGCGAAGTTATTCAGACCAAGTAAAAACAATGACGCCAATGCCGAAGCATTAAGACTTGTCGGTGCTTTGCCTAAATTCAGAGTGAAATTTTACACGCCACAAAAACATCGCATAGGTCTTATGTTGCCTATCACTTTCACAGAGCCGGGAGCAATATTCATCAGAGGCAAAGAGATTCTGATTGACAAAAAAGTGAGGCTGCCAAACCGCTCTTTCCCATCTGCATCCGGGGCTGGCAGAAATATCGTTGCTTTTTCTCGTTATTTGCAATTCTTTTGCTCTTTTGTTTGCTTTTTAGTAAATTTTAATATATATTTGCATCATTGGATGATATTTGCATCGCTTAGCGGAATTTTATGTTATATCAACAACAAGGAACAGTAATGCAGCATCCATTCATTCGATAAATAAATTGAACGTTAAACAATTTAAATCCAGGTATTATGAAAAGATTATTTGCCATCCTGGTGGCCGCAACGGCCATTCTTTCCGCGACAGCACAACTCAAAGTAACCGGCTCCGGTCATGTTCAGGTAGAACTGAATTCCGGCACATCAATAGAAGCCGGTACGAATTTTTCAATAACGACAAATCAATAATTATGAAAAAAATACTGATATTGACCATTCTGTCTTTAGCTGGGGTATTACAGATGCCAGCTCAAGGCTATGTCGGGATTTTGTCCGAAGCAGTCGACAACGACGAATATATCCCACTTCTAAAGGAAGGTAAAGTTTGGGTGTGGAATGCGTGCAACGAAGGTGTTGGTTACGACTTCTCTGTGTATTTCACGGTTGTCGGGCAGGAAGAGATTGATGGCAGAAACTGTTTCCGCATAACTCAGACTTCGGAATTAGAATACTTGAACGGTTATGAATATATACTGTTCGAGGAGAACCGTAAGGTCGAAATGCGCTTCGAGTTCGAGGATGGACATGCGGAGTTTCTTCCTCTATACGATTTCAACATTAAGCCAGGGATGGAAAGTCAGATTCTGGAAGTTATAGGATCAAAGGTATGGCCCCCAAATCCCAATTTAGTTATGAAGGCTAAGGCCGAGGTATACGTAAAGGCGTACGGTCATGAATGGAGAAAAATAGAACTGGAAGATAAATGGATGGATATGGATGTAGTATGGGTAGAGGGCATCGGCGCGCCTTATCGCCATTACATGCTGACAAAATTTTATGGAATGGATGCTGACAACGGCATTTATCTCTTTGGTTTCCGCGAATGCATTGACAACGGCGAGACGATATTCACCATGTCGGATTTTGGAGAGACTCTTTACATAGATGATCTTCCATTTGAAACTGAGGCTATACAAAGCGATACTCCCGTCTACGACATGCTTGGACGGCGCGTTACCTCCATGTCTCGCGGAGGAATCTACGTCCGCGATGGCAAGAAGTTCGTATATTTACGTCATGAGTCAGAGTGATGAAGTGCTAAGTAACCGACCTTCCTTGTTGCGGGGGCATTGGTAGGGTATGGCTTCGCGAGCGCGGACCGGTTGTACATTAGAACTTATACAGGCAGGCTTCAATACGCTATTACGGACGGCTGTACGTTCCAGTGTACGGTCCGCGTTTCTCTTTTTTTGAGATATGCTGTTTCTGCGGAGGTGAAAAATATTGTTTTTTAAGATTTATTTATTAATTTTATGATGCGAAAAATATTCTCGATTGAATTGTCGTTTTTCCGGCGATGAATAAGTGAGGGTGTAAGCATTTGTATGACATTGAATACCAATAATTAATATCATGATCTACGAAAAAAACAAAGTTTATTCATTTGACCGTAATGATTTCTCTGTCAGTAAAGAGACGGGACGTACCTTTTTTCTGCTTAATGATGACAACTCCGATTATACGATGCGGATTGTGCCGTTTAAATTTCAGACCGTCAATACACCGGATAGCCTTAAATGCCGATACCTTGGCAATGGCAGATGGGAACAGGTGAAACGGGACCTTGTACCCCGGCTTTATGAGGAGGGAGGAGTATATGAATTTACGGTTCTGCATCAGATGCGCAATCTTCAGGGTTCTTGCGTGATGAGCGATGATATCAACGGTATCCGGTTCTCCTGCGTCAGCATGGGGAACAAGCGGTTCAGGGAATATCAGAGAATCCGCTGCAGGGTAGGATACCCGAAAAATGAAAATGAGGAAATCATTCTTACCCCGGTGGAGGAGAGCCTCGTCAACAAATCGAAATTTGACAGCAATAAGTTTCTGATGCTTCCATCTGTACGCGGTTTCGTCCGATTCTTTGGAAACAGGCTTGAGAAATCCGACAAGTGGGTAGATGCCATATCCCGTGAAACCGACGGCGATAATGAATGGCTTATTAATATGCTTGTCAATATCTGCAGCCATATTCCGGAATGGAGCCGAGGCAGACGCAGGAATCTTCTTAAGGTGCTTCGTGCGGTTATTGTGGAGGTGATAGAGAATTCCAGTTATCTTGAGGGGTTTCCATTGCGCGAGATATATCAGAAGAAGGAGGTTCTCGAGAATCTGGCCACTGTCTGTGACGAATATCTCGAGGCTCTTGATCTTATCTCCGACGGCACCCACACAGCATTCATTTCCACCATTCTCTCAAGACTGCAGACATCGGGTATTCTTTTCAGGGCCGAACACAAATTCGGTGTGCTGAAAGCTCTTTTCGCACTTGGATGTGACCTGTCGGCCGATGCCGTCGAAATTCTGCTGTCGCTTTCCAAAGCGCGCCACAAGGAAACGGGTTTTGTCCGTGATCATGTACCGGTGTTCATTCCCTTGCTTTCCGAATACGTGGAGAAGCAGTCGAAAGGAATTAATCCGCACGACCGTCGCAGTCTGCGTCTTCTTATAAAGACCATAGCCGTGGAACTGCTTCTGACCGAGAATATGGAATTTCCTCAATGGAGCCGACACCGCGGTCTGATGTATTCGTCGGCCTCTCTTCTGGGAGTGTGCGACGAGAGCGTGCTGACTGAAAAGTCGTATCTGTCGCTTACAGGGCAGCTTACCGAGTCTCTCGAATTTTCCTGGAAGGATATAGAGGACGTGAATATGCTCACATCCACCAAACTTGCACTTCCGGTATGGAAAAAGGAGAATGTATCAGCCCGGTTTGACGGCGAAAACTCATGTGTCAGAATCGCGGCGGGTCAGTTGTCGGTGGAATCGACAGTGGCCGGATACAACTCGCGTACAGCCATCAGGCGCACCCTCGGAGAAAACATAGAGGCGTCGGTCACACTTCACGACCGTCTTTCTACAAAGGATAATCCCGACGGAAAGACCGTAGGGCGACGCGTGAAGCTGTGGAGCGAGGCTGAAGCCGCTATCTGGAATGAGAATTTCACGGTTCCGGTTGCCCCTAAAACAAAAAAATCGGCAAAACTGCTTCTTGAACCTGGCGACAGAGTGAAAATCAGGATTACGGGTCAGCCGGAATGGGACAGGCTGAGCTGTGCTGTCTGTTCGGATGTTTATCAGGGATACGGCATATTGTCGATCTGGGACATATCGCTCCTTCCGGTGAAAAGTGTAGGTCTGGAGATGTTCATGCATGAGGGGAAACCGATGATATTCGAAGCTACCGTGAAGGCTGTGGATGAGGACGGCAACTATGAGTTCTCGCTGTTCAGGCAGTCGCTCGATATCCATGAGTCACGGGCCAGAACCAATTATGATTCGGGCGATGTTATAGAGGGAATAGTGACCGGAGGCAACGACAAGCAGGCTTTTCTGATCACCGAGTCGGGTTACACGGCTATATATCATTGCGGCAAGGAGATCCCGAAGAAGAATACTGTGGTGTGTGTCTACATCAGGAGTGTCAACCGGAAGCTAAGGGATGACAAACTTTATGTCAACGCCTATCCGGCGGAAGGGGAGAGCTATGACATGTCGGAGAAGGAGGCCGAGTCGAATATAAGGGATATGTTCGTATCGCTGATACGTAGCCTGTGGTCAGGCGATGTCTACGAAGATGTGCCGGATGTGATCTCGGAACCGGTGGAGGAGTTCGGCGAAGAGGAATACCTGCTGGCAGATGATGTGGCCGCCTTGGCTACATTGTTCGAGACCCAGTCTTTCCTTATAAGGGAGACTCCCGGCATTTCGTACGACATGCTGGGATTTGCCGCGCTTCTTGCAAAGATGGCTGCGGATACGGAGCATGTCGCGTCGATAACTGCAAAAATGGCTGCGCTGGAATCTCTTGATGCTTTTTCTGTTGAAGGAAAAGTGGACGAGGAGCGCCTGAGCAGACTCGAAGAGTCGGCGTCGAGGCTCGGGATCCGGGATACCGACCTCAACTATCTTACCGGCTCCATCCGTCTGCTGTCATATCTTGAATCGGACAAATCAGACAGCGTGCTGACAGCTCCGTCGAAAAACAGCGAGCATGACCGTCTGCGTTCCCTTATCCTTGCATACAATATTGTATCTCGGTATGGAGTGCGCGGAGTGCGCAGGGAATTGAGGGAGGAAATTTTCCGGATAGTCGGAGTGAAACCCTCGCAGGAATATATCTCTACAATCGACAGGCATGAGGACGAGCTGCATGAATTCAAGACCTCTCTGGTGTTTCCGGCTTCCAACCACATGCGGCCCAACGAGAAGGCGCAGGGCCGCGAGATTTGCCAGATTATCGACGGTATGCTGAATACCGACGGCGGTACGCTCTACATAGGTGTTTCCAATACCGGCTCGCATGTAGGACTGCATCCGGACTTCGTATATCTGAGCAAAGGTCGTGATGACTATGACCTCGCCGATGTCAAGGATAAGTTCGAACTCTTGTTCTACAACGACATGCGGTTCAATATCGGTCTGCTGTGCGGAGGCCGGCTGCTGCGTGAGTTTATAGATTTCCGCTGGGAGGAGCGCGACCGGCAACATATAGCCGTGATAACGGTCACTCCTTTTCCGGGAGTAGTGCGGATGTCCGACGGACTGGTATTTGTGCGCCAGGGCTCATCGACAGAACCGATCCGCGCATCTGCCGCCATCGACGACTACGAACGACAGCGCCTGTCCCGGTTCTCCTGATCAGGGACGCGCTCTTGCACGCGCATTATAAAAGTTGCCTGCAATAAAAGAATCTCGAGTGGTTTAACATGGATCTGCTGACAAAACGAAATAGGAGACTGAAATATCCCGAAGATTAATTAGGGCTGATGTTTAATTACATCAGCCCTAATGATAAACTTATAGAAACCTTATATCAGGTAGATCATTTGTGTATGATACCAGATGTGATCTTTCTCAAATTTGATCGCGTGAAAACTCTCGTTGTCATGAAAGTCACTATGTATCCCGTTATCAAGGCTGCTATTACAGTTCCTTCACGAACGCCGTCAATTCTTCCGGCCATAAACCATGATAGAATTACAGCACCTGTTACAAGAGAAATATCAAACAAAACTTTCGTACTGCCGAAAGATCTGTTGAATCTTCGTGAAGTGTATTTTACAAAGCCTTCGGCACTCATCATTGCCACATCAGGCTTTATTTCCAATGCTACTCCGACACCTTGTATTATACAGCCCAACATCAGAATGAATACCGCCATTACATAATTTAAGATATGCAAGCCCTCCATCAACCTCATGTTAAAGTCAATAAAGATTGAGAACGGAACTGAGAACGGAATCTGGAGAAGAATCTCTATGTAGTCTTTTTTTGAAGCGTGATGCCCGGCCAATAAGAGTTGTCCTATGATAAGGACCATATTGAAAATGAACGTAGCCCCGCCAAGTGTAAGAGGTGTATTGAGCGACAATACATAATTCAGACTTGAAATCGGCGTAGTTCCAAGAGAAGAGGCTACGATCAAGACCATTCCCAAAGACAGACAATATAGTCCTGTAGAGAATACCAGATAGCGTAATATAAGATTTTTTATATATGGCTTATCCATGTTGTCCTAAATTTTAGGACAAAGATAATAAATGTTGTCCTAAAATAAAAGACACGGTTGCGTTTGTTTTGAAAAAAGGGGACAAAACTGGGGTAATAACATAAAAAATCCCAAGTGACTGAAGTTTAATCACTTGGGATTTTCAAGAGTGTCCAGGATGAGACTCGAACT
>DERZ01000056.1:78124-78305 GCA_002361155.1 Porphyromonadaceae bacterium UBA3327
ACCAATTCCGCCACCTAGACAAACTATATTAATGAAACTGGAATTCTATGGTTGTCGATTTCATTCTGAAAATGAAAGCTGGACTCTTCCAGCGGATGACAACCATGATTTTGGCATAAAAAAACCGGATATCCAATTTCATGTATCCGGCTTTCTGGTGTCCAGGATGAGACTCGAACTC
>DERZ01000010.1:0-4373 GCA_002361155.1 Porphyromonadaceae bacterium UBA3327
CTGCCGGCGCATAAACAGGCATCATCTAATAAATACAAGATGAAGCAGACAGACTACTAAAACAAATCTACTTCCCCCTGAACCAAATCAGTAACCTATAAACCATCAAATACTCGAGTTATGAAAACAAGAATTTTAAACGTATGCATGGCCGCTACACTGGCAGTCATTGCAACCGGTTGCTCTTCCGACGGACTGGATGACGGGATGCCCCCGATGCGCAAGTATGAAGAACCGAGTTGGGAGGAGACCCCTTATCGCTCAATCACGATGGATGCCGCGACCAAGGCCGTGGCAGACAGGACCGGCGGGTTCTCGTTCGATTTCTTCCGCGAGGCGATGAGGCTGACGGAAGGTAACTCGGCAGTGTCTCCCTCCAGCATGGCAATCGCACTTGCCATGGTGGCCAACGGCGACTCCGGGGAATCGCGCGACGATGTGCTCCGCGTCCTCGGCTTCGACCCCGCCACAGCCGACATGTCACAGCTGAACGACTATTGCCGAATAATGCTTACGGAACTCCCGAAGCTGGATGGACGCACTGTATGCCGCCTCGCCAACTCGTTCTGGCACAAGCCCGACTTGAAAGTGATGAAATCGTTCTCCGACGCGCTTGCCAATTTGTATTCCGCCGATGAGATTCCCATGAATCCCAATGGCGAAAAAGGCATGAGGAACATCAACCGATGGGTGGATAACTATACAGGAGGCATGATTCCGGAATTCCTGAACAAATCGTTGAATAACATCGATATATTCCTCATCAACGCTACATATTTCAAAGGAAAATGGACCACAGAGTTTGCCGAAGAGAGCAGTAGCCGGGGTGATTTCCGAAATCTTGACGGGTCTTCTTCCAAAGCGACCTTCATGCGTGCCGACAGACGGTTCAGCTACGCGAAGACCGATCGCGCTCAGGCGATATCGATCCCGTTCGGCAGCGGCAATCTCGAACTGACGGCACTGCTGCCGTCCATGGAGATGGGCTATGAGGAATTTCTCCGTAGCGTGTCGTACGAAGAATTCAAGTCCTTGACTGAAATGATGGAATCAAACCTGCCTGTCCACGTGGCTCTCTCCTTTCCGAAATTCCAGACTGAGACGGAGAGCGATATGACAGAAGTGATGCAAGGTCTCGGACTTCGTGATGCCTTTATCCGTGGCTTCAGCGCCATGGTCGAGGGGCAGTACGCGTTCATAACCAAAATCCTTCAGGCAGTCAATATCAAAGTTGATGAGAAAGGTGTCGAGGCGGCAGCGGCGACAGGAATAGGAATAGAGACATCCCCCGGTCCGGACATGTCTGAGCCAGTGGTGCTCAATTTCAACCGCCCGTTCCTCTACGTGATCAGGGAGACATCCACGGGAACGATCCTCTTCATGGGAAAGGTGACCCGGTTCTGACAACGACAAATACCATGCAATTATGTGCGGGGTACACAATTCTGAGGCCAGTCTGCCGGCCAGAGTGCGCGTACCCCGCCATGCTTTCTGACACAGATCCGGAAGCATCAATTAACCGTGACTTCCTGTCGTGTGTGCGGATTACTCTTACACCGGTTCTGAGTCCAATAAGTAGATGTTGAAAATACGTTTATGAAAAATAGAGTAATAATTTTTATGGCTGTTTCTATAGCCATGACAGTTGCCGGTTGCTCCGGCAATGATGAAGATCGGGTATCTCCGTATAAAAAGATAGAAATGAGTGATGAAACCAGAGCCGTGGTCTCGAATGCCAATGATTTTGCTTTGGATTTATTTACAAAAGTCGAATCAGGGGCGGACGGTAAAAATGTAGTTGTTTCACCGCTGAGCGTGATGACAACCCTGTCGATGCTTGCAAACGGAGACAATGGGGATTCGCGTGATGCGATCCTGGGACTGTTGGGGTTTGCCGACAAATCCGAGGGACTGGACAGACTCAATGAGTACTGTAAAGTGATTTTACGGAATCTCCCGGTGGTTGATTCATCTACGAAATGCAAGCTGGCCAACTCTGTCTGGAGTGGTCAAAACGCACTTGTTCCGGATTTTGCGAGTGTGATGACGGAGATATATAATTCTGAATACAAGAGTGTTTCTCCGTCTGGTGCTGAGGGGCAGAAGGCTATTAATTCATGGATTGAAGACAAAACCAGCGGACTCATAAGAGATTTTATCAAACAGCCGTTGATGTATGATTTCGCAGTAGTCAATGCCACGTATTTCAAAGGTATCTGGAAAGAACGCTTTGACAAAGGCAATACAAAATCGGAGAGATTTTCAAATATAGACGGCTCGGAGTCGGAAGTGGATATGATGCATCTTTCTGATAAGAAATTCGCCTGCAGTGTGGATGATGATGCGATAGCATTGTCAATGCCTTATGGTAACGGCAATTTTGAGATGGTATCGATTCTCCCCGTCCGGGAAGATGGTTTCGATGATCTGATAGAAAACTTAAATGAAAGGTATGTCGGGATGATCAATAACCGCAGATATTACTCTGTGGACCTCTCTTTCCCGAAGTTTACATCTTCATCAGATTTTGATGTCCTTGGTTACTTCAAGGAGGCAGGACTTCATTCAGGAAGTCAATTCAATGCTATTTACAGCAATCCTTTGACTTTATGCAGCATACTGACCGGTGTCACCGTAAGTGTGGATGAATCCGGCACGGAAGCGGCGGCAGTGACCATGCCGGGAATGGTTACTGGAATTGATGATGAGTTGAAACTGGAATTCAACCGTCCTTTTATCTATCTAATCCGCGAGACTTCTACAGGCACTATTCTTTTCATGGGAAAAGTAACAAAACTTTAATCTATGAAAATGGAGCGGGATATCCCGCTCCATTTTCATAGATTCCTTTATGCTACCATTCGAACGACAGGTTTAGGCCCAGACCGTTGATGGCTGCGTTGTATTGCCAGCTGCTCCAATAGTTGGATGTCATCAGACGGTAATGCACGCCGACATTGATGGCTTGTTTCGGATTGGTGATGTTGATGGGGAATCGTACACCGAATGTAGGCTGGAAGTAGAAGTACTCCTTACTTGTGAGATATCCGTCTCTGATCTGGATATAGGTGTCGGAACAGAGAAACGACGCTCCTAAACGGAGGTTTACGAACAGGGAGGCGGAAGTCTGACTTCCCATGATAAATCTGAAATCGGTGAATATCGGAATCATCACCGCCGAAGTCGTGTGGGATTTCTTATACATTTCCGGATTGGCCGAACCCCACGAATCTCCCCATGTGGCGTCAACCGTGCTCCATAGGAAGTCGATGCCGATGCCGGCTCCCATGTAGAACCACGGAGTGAACTTATAACCCTGTGAGGTAGCTACGGTAGCGAAATTGGTGCGGTAGTTGCCGAACCCCTGAGTGTATGCTCCCTCGACATATCCCTTGTAGGAAGATGCTCCGGAAATGGCCGGTCTCATCGTGTTGGTGATTCCGTTGATGATGTCTGTGTACTGTGCGGAAACCGGGGCTGCCACGGCTCCGGCGAGCGTCAATGCGAGCAGTAATGATTTCCTTTTCATAGAGATAAGTGTTAATATCGTAATATGTTTTATAGTATAACAATCATGTCGTATAAAAGATTGATTAGTTAAAATTCGTTATATAATCTGCATGAAACGCGCTTAATTCAATCTTTTTGATTAACTTTGAGGAGAAAAAAATAACGGCTAACCTAAATGGCATATAAAGCCCCTATAGACGAGGCAAAACTCATCGAGGACCTTCGGAATCCGGCAACTGCAAAGCAGGGTTTCGACACATTGGTGCGTTTATACGGCGAACCCATATACTGGCAGATACGCAAGATGGTGGGAAGCCATGAGGATGCCAACGATTTGTTGCAGAACTGTTTCCTTCGTGTGTGGAACAATCTTCACAGTTTTCGTGGCGATGCGAGACTGTCGACGTGGCTTTATAAGATTGCCGTCAACGAATCGATAAATTTTCTTAATAAGGAGCGGCAGCGCCGTAATCTCACCGCCGGCGAGGGTGGCGAGGATTATATCATTGAAAAAATTGAAAGTGATCCATACTTCGATGGCGATGACCTGCAGAAAGCCCTGCAGAAAGCAATCGCATCCCTTCCGGAAAAGCAGAGACTGGTCTTCAACATGCGCTATTATGATGAACTCAAATATGAAGAGATTTCTGAAATTCTCGGTACCAGTGTCGGTGCGTTGAAGGCTTCGTATCATCATGCCATGAAAAAAGTGACTGCTGCGATATCGGGACTGGTGTGACAACGGATGTGCCGTATCTGACAATACAGAGAGACTGACTCGGTGCTCCTGTTGGCATTATTGTACGACGTAAAAACAGCCGGTTTCACAACCAGCTGTTTTCAAGTGTTTTCCATAATACTTT
>DERZ01000010.1:4663-13673 GCA_002361155.1 Porphyromonadaceae bacterium UBA3327
TTTTCGAACTAACCTAACATCATGAAACGATTTTTATACCTATAGAACATCGGTTGCCGAAAAAAAGTTCGCGTTAAAAAAAATTTTTTTCAAGAAAAGAGACCGTGAGCCAAATTTATTCAGGAAGCCGCGTCAAGAAATAATATATCCGTATGTAAATCAGAAAGATAACGGGAAGGTGTGAAATTGCCGAAATATTGTAAAGTGTTTTTAAACTTATTCATATATGGGAAGTCAATATATATAAGCATATTATATAACGGAAAGAAATGAACGAGGAACAGAGGATAATGGATAAATTCGGCAATAAGTATCCCGGGCGGGTGCCGGATGGTTATTTTGAGTCGTTTGCTGCGGGGATGACGGAGAGCCTTCCGGAGTTTCCGTGCGAGCCGAAGCCGGCTCCGATGACGTTGTGGCAGCGGCTTAAGCCATATACGTACATGGCGGCAATGTTCGCCGGTATCTGGCTTATGATGAATGTATTCCATCGAGTGTCCGGAGCCGGACAACTGAGTCTGGACAATCCCCCCGAGAATATCGCGCAGATTATGGAGCAGTCCGAGGTGATGGATTATTATACCCCGGTTTCCGCGCTCGAGGATATGGAGGCGGAGATGGAGTTGAGCGAAAGTTATACCAGCATGGAAGATTTTGAAAAAGATTTCGGTTATTCCCTCACCCCGGAATATGCCGGAATAGAAATAAACAGGGATGTGAATTGATATGAGAAAGATTTACATTTTGCTTTTAGCCTTGATTTTCGCGTTGCCCGCGTTTTCGCAGAAATCGCAATCCCGGGAGAAACGTGAGGATATGCGCAGGGAGATGCATGAATTCAAGATGAAATTCATCGCTCAGGAAATAGAGTTGCAGGAGTCTCAGCAGAAACGCTTTTTCGAGGTCTATGACCGTATGTGGGCTGAACGTGGCAAACTGTTCAAAGCGACAAGAGGAATCGAGAAAAGACTTCGCGAAGGCAACCCTTCGGAGCAGGAATACACCGAGGCGTGTCGGGCCATGACTGAGGCCAAGGAAAAAGATGCGGAAATCGAAAAGAAGTATGACGCTATATTTTCAGAGTTCCTTACATCGAAACAGGTTTACAAGATGAAGGATGCCGAGGAAAAATTCCGGAACAAGATGCACGAGATGCGTCACAAGAGAAGGTTCGGGAATTCCCGGAAGAAATAATCCGCGATTGCAGAGGGGCTCCCGGGGGAAAATCCCCGGGAGTTTTGTTTTAAATAATATCCGGTAAGAGGTATCGGGTAGTAAAAAAAGTGAAAGAGATATGAGGTGGAGAATCATTATGATGGCCCTGTTCGGGTTGTTGGCGGTCGGAGCCGCAGCAAAGACAATGGAGAAAAAGAAAGTTGAAAATACATTCGCAAAACCGGACTTCGCGTTCCCTGAGACGGTGGAGAAGAATGCATTGCCCCGGCTGGAGAAGGCTCTTGCCGGTGGTGACGGCGAACAGGCGCTCAGGGCGGCGATACAGCTTACAATAGCCCGCGATCTTGTGTCTTCCGAAAATTACCGTCAGGGCCTCGAACTCTTCTCAGACCTCGCTTCCCGGACCGGAGCTCCCTGGCGTCAGCTTGCCATGCTTCTGGAGGCAAGGCTCTATGGCGATATATATGGCAGTAACCGCTTCATGTATGATCGCCGGCACCTTCCGGCCGATAACGTGCCGGAAAATGTGCTGGAGTGGGACGGCGATATGTTCCGCGCCAAAGTGGTGGGACTCGTGTCGACAGCTCTCAGGGAATCGGGACCGTCGGCCTCGATGCCTCTCGCTGAAATTTCTCCGTTGCTGACCGGAACAAAAGATGCTGAGGCCGCCGGCATGACTGTCTGTGATTTCGTGGCGGTGCAGACTGCAGACATACTCTCGGAATTCGAAAGCTCCTCCGGTGGGGGAGGGGATATGATACCTTTCGGAGTTCCGTCGGATGCCGATCCCGTGTTTACATGTCGGGCAAACGCTTTGGACGGCGCCATACGGAATCATCAGAATGACTCCGCCAGACTTCTGCTGTCGGAGCTGTGTCGCCTTAAACTAGAAATACTGTCGGGCGAGGATCGGCTGCAGTTCATCAGGAAGTGCTATGAGATGTTCTCAGGTACCGACTATGGCAGCAGTTTCGTGGCCGACTATGCTCATAATCTTGTCTTGTATCCGGGTTATGAGGCAAGCCGGGAGAACGATATCAATGCGCGCAATGAAATCCGGCGCCGGCAGCTTGCCATCTGCAAGGAATATGTCGCGGCACATCCTCAGGCAAGAAATATCGGCCAGGTATATTCGGTTATAAACGACCTTGAGTCAAAGCGGATTTCTCTCGATTTCCCGGAGCAGTCCCTTTCCGGACGTGCGATAAAGGTGAGTGTGTCAGGCACAAATATCTATGCGCCTTATATTCTTGCCGTTCCATGCGCAGTTACGGACAACAGCCAGGGCGTGAAGTATTCACGTCTCCGTTCGGTGGGCGCCGCTGCCGCATCCTTGCGTGTCAATCTTGCCGGACAGGCTCCCGACGAGTGTGAGGCTGAAGTGGACTTTCCGGCCCTCACTCCCGGATGCTATGCGTTGGTGGCCTCCTCATCGAAATCTCCACGCGATATCTACGGTGTCAAGGATGACGTGGCCTCACTTATTCTGGTGAGTGATCTTACGGCTTTCGTGACCGGCAGGGGAGAGGAGCGCATCCTGCATGTGGCGGCAGGTTCGAATCTCAAGCCGGTGCCTGGAGCGAAGGTGACGTTCACCGACCGCCGCAATTCCCGGGCAGCGACGGTAAAGGTGCTGACCACCGGAAATAACGGAGAAGTCAGGATTCCGTTCAACTCCGCAAAGTACAGGATAGAGAAAAACGGACAGCTGTTTTATGGCGACAGTTACAGTTATGGGAATCCCGGCGACGATGTCGACAAGACCATATATGCAGCTCAGGTTCTGACAGACCTCTCCCTTTTTCATCCCGGCGACACGGTGCGTTTTGTTGCGGCGGTATATTCCCGCACCGGCCATCAGATGCGTCAGGAGCCGGGAAAGGGAATAACGGCGGTACTTCGCGATGCCAATTATCAGGCACTCGATACGCTGCGGCTTACTACGGACAATTATGGCCGGGCCGAAGGTTCGTTCCGGATACCCGGGGACAGATTGCTCGGAAGATACAGCGTATCGCTGCAATCGGGCAATAAGGGGCTTGGTGATGCCTCATTTACAGTTGCCGATTACAAGGCGCCGACATTCCGCGTGGTGACATCCGGCACCGATGGCGAGTGCGTGCCCGGCGATACTGTCCGGATAAGCGGGGAGGCCCTTACATACGCGGGCATGCCTGTGGCCGGCGCAAAGGTGGCGTACAAGGTCACCTACCGTCAGCCATGGTGGTGGCGCCGCGACACGCAGGGCGCATCGTTTGCATCGGAAACCGTTACCGGTCCCGACGGTAAATTCGTCATATCCCTCCCCACTGCATCGCTCCGTGGCACACGTTATGAGCGCGGTGTGTTCCAGCTTGATGTGGATGTCACCGACAAGGCTGGCGAAACCCAGCCGGCTTCTCCGGTGATGTTCTCTATGACCAGAGCATATACCATTTCTCCTGTCATTCCCGAAACTCTTGAATTGTCGGACTATCCCGAATCGGGGTTCAGCGTCTGGGTTCGCGACATTATGAACCGTCCGGTGACAAGGAAAGTGTATTACAGGATAGAGAACGTGCGGAACGGCTCCGTTGTGTCGGGCGGTGAGTTTGAAAGCCCCGTTTTCCGTCCTGAACTCGCCGGTCTGCCATCGTCCGGATATAAAATCACATTTTCCCTCGATAAGGACTTCAAGGCCCCTGACGGATCGATGGATTCCACTCATGAGTTCATTCTTTACAGAAAATCTGACAGCCGTCCTCCGGTCGACGTGCCGCTGTGGATTCCTGAAAGCATGGTCACTGTTCCCTCCGGAGTTTCGACTGTGAAGGTCAGCGTGGGGTCGAGTTATCCCGACAGCTACATATATGCCGGGATTTCCGACAGCCGCCGGTCTATCCGCGGGGAGTGGATTAAGGTTTCCGATGGAATGGCTTCCATAAAAATCGATGCTCCCGCCGACGATGAAAGAGTTTTTATCTCTCTGCTCGGTATGCGGGAATTGCGCGGAGTGAGCGGTCTTGTCACAGTGGTTCCCGCCGTGCAGCAGGAGCAGGTGGAGATTGTCGCGGAATCGTTCCGCGACAGAATCGATCCGACGGCACGTGAGAGCTGGAAATTCAGATTTACCGCAGGAGGACGTCCTCTTGCCGATGCGGCTGCGGCGGCCGTGATGAGCAATAAGGCGCTCAACGCTATCGCGCCTTTCTCCTGGCAGATGAATCCTGCCGGACAGCTGTACTGGAATCCGTACCGCACTGTTGATTACAGAAATCCCGGGAGGGGAATGAACAGCGGATTTGTTCCGGTGTCCCGACCCGGTTGCATATATTCCTACTTCTCGTTCCCGGAGTGGAATTTCTACGGTAAAGAGCTATACGACATGCACTATCCTGCCTATGTGACCAATGTGACCAACGAGGCCTATGGTGCCGCACGGTCTGAGATGTTGAGGTCGGTGAATGTTACATCCCGGAAGCTTGCCCGAGGTGCCAAAATGGAGGCTGCCGCAGGGGAGGCGGGAGATAGCGGCTCTGAAGGTGCTGCGGTACAGGAACCGCTCCCGAGGGATGTGGATACTCCGCTGGCATTCTTCATGCCTTCTATGCACACGGATTCGAATGGAGTGGTCGAGTTGGATTATGTCGCGCCGAACTTCATAGGGACATGGCAGTTCCAGATAGCGGGCTGGGCTCCCGACATGAAGGGCGCGGTGAGGATTCTCGATGTCGTGGCCTCCAAGAAGGTGATGGCCAGGCTGAATGCGCCGCGCTTCATGCGGGTGGGAGACAAGGTCGGAATTTCCGCCACGCTTTTCAACAATACGGATGCCGAGGCGCCGGTGGCCGGACTCATCGAGCTTGTCAACCCCGCGACCGGTGTCGCGGTCGCAAGCCGGGACTTCGCCCCCGGGATTCTGCAGGCGAAAGGTTCAAGGGTTGTGACAATGGATTATGAAGTGCCGGCAGATTTCTCGGAGTTGACCGTAAGGGTCTACGCATCGTCGGAAAATTATCGCGATGGCGAGCAGACGATTGTCCCCGTACTTCCCGGGAGCACTCCGGTAGTCGAGTCCGCTCCGTTCTATCTCAGACCGGGCGAAGGATTGTTTATGGTGAAGCTTCCGAAATATGATAAGGAGGCCAAGGTGACATTGCGCTACTGCGACAATCCCGTCTGGGAATGCGTCACGGCCCTGCCGGCTATTTTGGAGCCGGAGTCGGCGAGTGTGTTCTCTGCGGCGGGCGCCCTATATGGCAATGCTGTCGCTTCCGGCCTCTTCCGCGAATATCCCGGGCTGATAGCTGCCGTCAGGGAGATGGCGTCGCCGGCAAACGCCGCAGACTCTCTGCTTGTGTCGAATCTGGAGAAGGATGCGGCGCTGAAGACCGTGACTCTGCGGAACACGCCGTGGGTGAACGATGCGGCCGCCGAGACCATGAGGATGGCTTCGCTTACGCAATATACCGATACTGTCAGGAGTGCCGACGCCGTAAAGAAAGCTCTCTCCCGGCTCTCCGACCTGCAGCGCGCCGATGGCGGCTGGGGGTGGTGCCGTGGAATGGAATCGTCGGAATTCATTACTTATGGAGTACTCGAATATCTGTCCGACCTCCGGCAGATGGACTATTTGCCCCGTCAGGCCGACGGTATGGCGAAAAAGGCCTTCGCATACTGTGACAAGGAGTTTGTACAGGACTGGGAGCGGACTAAGAAGGAATATTTCAGCTTGCGGGCAATGCTCGACTATCTGTTTGTGAAGAGCGCGTTCGGTGCCGGGAATAGTGCCGGTTTCGGGGTGCTTGAGAATGCGGCGATGAAGAAAATAAAGGAAGAGTGGAAATCTTTCTCTATCGACGAGAAAGCCAAGACCGCAATTCTTCTCAGCCGCAAGGGTGACGATGCATTGGCCGGATTTATCCTTGAGTCGCTGCATCAGTTCGGTTCATATACTCCGGAGAAGGGGATGTGGTTCGACAACCTGCCGTCAGGCTTGAACGGTGACAGCCGTCTCATCACCACGGCACGCGTGCTCGAGGCTTTCTCTGCGATCCGTCCGCACAGTACCGACATCGACAAGTTGCGTCAATGGCTTGTGTTGTCCAGACAGACCGAGAACTGGGGAGATTCGCGCAATCTTGCCGGAGTGATCCGGGCGTTGCTTTCGTCCGGCACAAAGTGGACCGTGCCCTCTGAGACGCCCTCGTTCAGAATCGGCGGCAGGGAGATTGCCGCACCTCATATTGCTAAATATACCGGATCCCTGACTGTGGACCTCAATCCGCTGGAGGTTTCCGGGAAGACCCTCGAGGTGGTGAAGAAATCCTCCGGACCGTCATGGGGCGGCGTAATTTCGCAATATGTGGCTCCGATCCTCGATGTAAAGGCGGAAAAAGTGCCTCAGCTTTCCATTGCCAAGGCAGTCTATGTGATTGAAAGAGGCCAGACCGGAGAGAAGGCCGTCAGTTCGCAGTTGCGTGTGGGCGACCGTGTCCGCGTAACACTGAGTATAACCTCCGACCGCGATATGGACTATGTGGCGGTGACCGATGCCCGCTCGGCTTGTCTCGAGCCTGACGGCCAGGTGTCGGGATACATATCTTCCGACGGAGTGGGCATGTACATGGAGGTGAGGAATGAATCAACAAATCTCTTCATACCATTCCTGCCGAAAGGTACTCATGTCATAAGTTATGACTGCCATGTGGATCGTGAGGGAGTGTATTCGCTCGGCATAGCCACAGCCCAGTCCCAATACTCTCCGCTGATGGTGGCTCACTCGGCCGGCGCAGAGCTGTCGGTAAAGGATATGGAGTGATCAGTCGAGATCAGTACGGAGGTTCTCGCGGTTTAGAATCACGTCCGGGAAGACTTCCTTCGCCTCGCGGAGGAAGTCTTCATCTTTGGAGTAGCGGCTGGAATAATGACCGGTCAGCAAGGCTCCCGCGCCTGCGTCCCTGGCAACGGCCGCAGCCTGCTTTGCAGTGGAGTGAAACCGGTTCCTGGCATCGGCGGCATGCGACTCGAGATATGTCGTTTCATGAAACAGCAGATCGACCGGCCCGATCTTTGCCGCCAGTTCCGGCATGTATATCGTGTCGCTGATATGGGCATACGACAGAGGTTTGTCGGCCGGCGATGTCAGCATTTCGTTTGGAACGACGGATCCGTCGGGCCTGATGAAGTCGGCGCCTTCCTTTACGGCACGGATCTGAGCCACGGGAACCTTATGATAGGCGATCATGTCGGGCCGTATGTGACGCAGGCGCGGCTTCTCCTCGAAGACATATCCGACGGTAGGAATCCGGTGACGGAGCGGTATGGTCCGGACAGTGAGGGAGGGGGTCTCGAATATCACGGCCTCCTCCGGCCTGATGACATTGAATCGCA
Source organism: Porphyromonadaceae bacterium UBA3327 (assembly GCA_002361155.1). Classification (GTDB taxonomy): domain Bacteria; phylum Bacteroidota; class Bacteroidia; order Bacteroidales; family Muribaculaceae; genus Lepagella. Next base: position 12,212 of record DERZ01000010.1, read on the forward strand.
GGTCGAAGGACAGGTCACGTCCGAAAAAATCCATTATCTGGGTCAGTATCCGTTTTCCCTCCTCAAAGGTATGTATGGTGAGGCTTCCCCCGGCCCCTCCCAGTTCGAGGGTGGATATAAGGCCCGGCAGTCCGAGCACATGGTCTCCGTGAAGATGGGTCAGAAAAATGTGGCCGAGCCGTGAATATTTAAGATGCGCCCGCTGGAAACCGAGCTGGGCGCATTCGCCGCAGTCGACCATGAACAGATTGCCGCGATGATCTATCACCGTAGAGGAGGGCTGATGGCGCAGAGTGGGTTTGGCGGAACCGCATCCGAGAGTGTATATGCTGAATGTCGACATCTGGTATCAGGGAATTTATTACAAAATTAATAAATTTAATTAAAAACCTGAATAGCGGTATGCCGATTGTTTTGGGAAAGTGATATTTTTTGCTAATTTTGCGGTCTAAAAGCCCGCTTCTGACCCCGGTCTAAAAAGATTATGCAAGGGGCTGAAATCCGCATGAGTAACAACATATTCAGTTATTATTTCGCCAAGCGTCTCTGTCATAGATGTCTATGTCTGTATGTCGTGTTGCTGGCCTTATTGATTCCCGGCAATCTCCTTGCGGAGGAGCGGATAGACACGGCTGTGTATCTCGGCGAAGTGAATGTGGTGGCGGTAAAGCAGGAACATGCCGTCAGGAGCGAGGCTGTGTCGGCCACGGTGGTGGGGCGGGGAGCTCTCGAAGATCTCAATGCCGTGTCGATGAAAGGGATATCCGATGTCGTGCCCAATTTTTTTGTTCCCGATTACGGGTCGAGGGTAACTTCGTCGATGTATGCGCGTGGCATAGGTGCGCGCATGGACCAGCCTGCCGTTGGACTCAACGTGGACAATGTTCCGATCCTTAATAAGAACGGTTACGATTTCGATCTTGCCGACATCGAATCGGTGGAGATGCTGCGGGGGCCGCAGTCCACTCTCTACGGCCGCAATACCATAGGAGGCCTGATCAATATTTCCACAGTGTCTCCCATGCGTTATCAGGGGTGGAGGCTGTCGGCATCGGCAGGCACGGGCAACGACTGTAATCTCTCGGCAGGCTGGTACAGCCGTCCCGCTGAAAAATTCGCCACCGCCCTGATTGTTTCCGGTTCTTGCCTCGGAGGATTTTTCAGGAATAGCTATGACGGCCGTCTTCTGGACCATGAATTGTCCGGCTCTTTACGCTGGAAGGCCGACTGGAGGATTTCCGGGAGGGTATATCTTCAGAACGCATTGTCAGTTTCATTGCTCGATCAGGGCGGCTATCCGTATGAGTATGTCAAAACCGGCGAGATAAATTATAACGATCCTTGTTATTACAGGAGATTTCTCTTTACAGACGGTCTGACGCTCAGGTATCGCGGCGAGGGATTTTCGATGACTTCCATCACGACGGTACAGCGCCTTGACGACAACATGACCCTTGACCAG
>DERZ01000010.1:13968-63341 GCA_002361155.1 Porphyromonadaceae bacterium UBA3327
CAACATGACCCTTGACCAGGATTTTCTCCCCGAACCGTACTTCACCCTCACACAGCGTCAGCACGAGACTTCAGTGACGGAGGATATAGTGTTCCGCGGAGACCGTAGCGACTCGAGGTATCATTGGCTGACCGGAGCCTTTCTCTTCTACAAGCATCTCGACATGACGGCTCCGGTCACTTTCAAGGACAAAGGTATCTCAAGTCTGATAGAGGATCACCGCAACAGCGCCAACCCGTATTATCCTGTAAAATGGGATACCCGGGAATTTCCTCTCGACAGTCGGTTTGCCATTCCGGCGGCCGGCGCCGCGCTTTACCATGAGTCGCGTCTGGAACTGGGCGGATGGCGTCTCACGGCAGGTATTCGTCTCGATTTCGAAACCACGGCTCTCGACTACCGAAGCATCTGTCATACGGGATACGAAATATTCCGGCTCGAGGATGACGGCGCTCTTTCGCCAGAGCGCCACGTTTCAATCGATATCGATGACAGCGACAGACTGCGCCGCAACTATTTCAACTGGATGCCCAAACTTGGCGCGGTATATTCTCTTCCCATGGAGGGGGAGAACAATGTCTACGGAGTGATATCGAGAGGTTACAAAGCCGGGGGCTTCAACACACAGATGTTCAGCGACGTGCTCCAGCAGCGGCTTATGGGAGTGATGGGTATCGGCTCCAGGTATGATGTCGATGACATAGTGGGATACCGCCCTGAGTATTCCTGGAACTTCGAGGTAGGCTCGCATCTGTCGTTCCCCTCGGCGCGGCTGAATATTGATGTGTCGCTGTTCTACATAGACTGCACCGACCAGCAGCTGACCATGTTCCCGGACGGCAATACCACCGGGCGCATCATGACCAATGCCGGAAGGACCCGCAGTTTTGGCGGCGAACTCTCGGCCAGCTGGACTCCGGTGGACCGGCTTGCATTCACGGCAAGCTATGGATATACCAATGCCAGATTTATCGATTTTTTCAACGGAATAGAGAATTTTTCAGGAAAGTTTGTGCCGTATGCCCCGCAAAATACACTGTTTATTCAGGGAGTGTGGACAATACCGTTGCCTCACAAGCATATAAAGGCTCTTGTCGCCGATGTGAGCATGCGCGGAACCGGCAAAATATACTGGAATGAGCAGAACTCACTGATGCAGAATTTCTATGCACTTCTCGGAGCGTCCCTGTCGCTTGAAACAAAGCGCTGGAGCCTTCAGGTATGGGGAAAAAACCTGACCGCCACACGTTACTACACTTTCTATTTCATGTCGATGGGCAATGAATTTCTGCAGCGCGGGCGTCCGGTCCAGGCCGGAGTCACTTTCAGAATCAACATATAGAAGTAGAAAGAGAGCATGGAAACTGACATTCTGTCGTAATGATTAATCAGGCTGATGTTGTGCAATAAATTAGCGAAAAATACATTATATAATGCGTGGGCGTGCAAGGCGGAAAATCTGACCTGCCGTGAATGCCCGTTAAATCAGTGACAAAACAAACATCTGTAAATAATGAGGAAAAAAATGATTGTTGCCGCCTGCGGAGTGGCTATTGCAGTCGGATTCTCTGCCTGCGATAAGAAAGAACCCGGATATTCTTTCAGCGAGACTGTGAATTTCGGAACATATAACATCGTCGCAGCCGAAGGGGAGGCTCCTTACGTGGCTCCCGTACGCTATCAATATAACAATCATGTTGATATTGGCGCACAGACGCAGACTATGGAGATGTTCATCAACGACATGAAAGTAAACAAGGATGACAAAGTCTCGTTCAAGACGATGGCGCTTCCTTACAAGTCTGGCTCTATCAGGATCGGGGAGTCGGAGTATGCCTGTATATTTATGTCGGGGTCCGATGTGACCGGCAATGAGAAGACTTCGGTCAAGGACTTTGACTGTCTGCTGACTTACGCGGCTTATATGCCCTCGGCGGAAATTCCAGGTTATCCGGTATCTGTTCCGAAAAACGACAAGATCACGGATCCGGTGCGCCAGCGGGAATATTATACTGTGATGAGCTATAAGCTTGACGACAAGTGGAGCGTGAGGACATTCTGGCCTGACGTGACTTTCAAGGGAACGACCACCACGTCCTACCCCGGCATGGACAAGCCGTTCACTTCCGATAAGATCGAATATCGGGTGGTGCTTGATCTCAAGAAAGAGGGTGCGCCGAAAGCCGATGTATTCCTGATTAACGCATGCTTCGCGCCCAACATGCCGAAGCTTAAACTCGCCCTCCGCGGACTTCCGGTCACTTTCAATGAGAACGGTTACGTGATCGAGGTGACGGATGTGAATCCCGAACAGATCGAGGGAGAGGATTTCACTGAGAACCGTGGATTCCCTTTCGACAGATTCAGCATGACATTCGATGCTGAAAAATGTTCCGCCGACATCGAATATAAGGTCAAGAAAGTGTTCGATGGTAAATTCAACGGCAACTATATTTTGATGTTGGAAGAGGGCGCTGAGCAGAAGTAAAACTGCGACAGCTACGGTCAGACCGGATTTTTTCAAGCAAAATGTTATCAGTCCGGGAGGGTATACATGGTATAGACCCTCCCGGATATGTTTTTTAGCAATGTTTTTACCGAAATTGCACCGAAATGTTAAAAATGTGCAAAATGTGTTATGAAATTATTTGCCACTTCGGAAAAAATTGGCTAATTTTGCGGATAAGTGCGGGAATGGTTTGCTACCCGCATCTCTAAGATTAATATAATCAATTAAATAATAACAAGATATGAATCTATTGTGCAGTATAAGCAACGCCGAGTTGTCGATTACAGCGGCAATCACCGGTATCGGCCTCGTATTTGCGGCGTTGCTTATAGCCAAATTGATTTCTCCCAAATCTTATTCATTAAGGAAAGCGGAGCCATACGAGTGCGGTATCCCGACACGCGGCCATTCGATGATTCAGTTCAAGGCCGGCTACTACATCTTCGCCATTCTCTTCCTCCTGTTCGATGTCGAAGTTGTCTTCCTTTATCCCTGGTCGGTGGTGATGCGCGGAATGGGTCCGCAGGGTCTCCTCTGTATCGGAATCTTTATGTTTGTACTTGTATTAGGTCTGGCATACGCCTGGAAGAAAGGAGCGCTCAAATGGGATTAGACCATATCAAAAGCATGAAGCGTGAGGACTTCAAGGACAACGAGTATATTGATCAGCTCGTGGAGGAACTCAACGCGACCGGCGCCAATGTGGTGGTCGGCAAATTCGATGAACTGATCAACTGGGGTCGCGCCAATTCCCTCTGGCCGCTCTGTTTCGGCACGAGCTGCTGCGCCATCGAGTTCATGTGTCTCGGCGCGGCACGTTACGACATGGCCCGTTTCGGATTCGAGGTGGCCCGCAACTCGCCCCGCCAGGCGGATTATGTAATGGTTCAGGGTACGATAGTTCATCGCATGGCGCCTGTGATGCGCCGTCTTTACGAACAGCTCGCCGAGCCGAAATATGTTATAGCCTGCGGCGGTTGCGCCGTTTCCGGCGGCCCGTTCAAGAATTCTTATTGCGTGGTGCCCGGCGTGGACCAGATCATTCCTGTGGATGTGTATATCCCTGGTTGTCCTCCGCGTCCGGAAGCGATGTTCTACGGGCTTATGCAGCTGCAGCGCAAGATTAAGGTGCAGAAATTCTTCGGCGGTGCCAACCGCAAGGAAAAAATCGAGGAATTCTTCGCGGAACATCCCGAAGAGAAGGGAAAGATTGGCTAACCTCCACACAAAAGCATCATGAGCGACATAAAAGATAAAATATTAAAGATATATCCCGCCGCGGAGTTCGAGCAGGGCGACTGCCTGCTGGTGAATGTGGCGGAAAAGGACTGGCATGATTTTGCTGCCAGACTGAAAAATGAACTTGCGTTCGACGTCCTCTCTGCTGTTGTGGGTGTCGACTGGAAAGAGAGCATCGGCGTGGTCTATTACCTCACCAGTACTTCGCGTGCGTGGGAAATGCTCGCCGTCAAGGTGGTGTGCGCGGACCGCGAAAACGCTTACATCCACACCGTCAGCGATCTCTGGGGCGTGGCAAATTTTCAGGAGCGTGAGGTCTACGACATGTTCGGAATCAAATTCATAGACCATCCCGACATGCGCCGCTTCTTCCTCCGCAATGACTGGGTGGGCAATCCTCTCCGCAAGGACTATGACGCCAGCCCCGGCCTGAATCCTATCCGTCTTGAGGATGAGGTGAACGAGGACGATACCCGCACTTTCACTCTCGACGGTAATGGAAATGTGAAGGAGAATCCAAAGAAAGTGTTCGGGGAAGATGAATATGTCATCAATATCGGCCCCCAGCATCCTTCCACCCACGGTGTGATGCGTTTCCGTGCCTCCATCGACGGAGAGATGGTCAGAAAGGTAGATGTTGTATCGGGATATATCCATCGCGGAATCGAAAAACTCTGCGAAGGACTCGGTTACCCGCAGCTTCTCCATTTCACGGACAGAATGGATTATATGTCGGCCCACATGAACCGTCACTGCCTCTGTCTCTGTATAGAGAAGGCTCTCGGCATCGTGGTGCCGGAGAGGGCGGTGGTGATCCGCACCATGATGGATGAGTTGATGAGAATCTCGTCGCATCTGCTCAGTTTCGGCTGTACCGCCATGGACCTCGGAGCCACCACGGCATTCTTCTACGGATTCCGTGAGCGCGAAATGGTGCTCGATATTTTCGAGAAGACATGCGGTGCCCGCATGTCGATGAACTATAACGTGATAGGCGGTGTAGTGGCAGACATCCACCCTGATTTCGTCAAGGATGTGAAAGCGTTGGTCGAAATCATGCCGGAGCGTCTGAAAGAATACCATACGGTGTTCACCAACAACCTTATAGCCCGCAATCGTCTTGAGGGTGTCGGCTTGCTCAGGAAGGAGGATGCCGTAAGTTACGACATCACCGGCCCGAGTGGACGCGGCTCCGGATGGAGCTGCGACTGCCGCAAGAAGCATCCGTACGCCGCATACGACCGCGTGGAGTTCGACGAGGTTCTCCTTGACGGCTGCGATTCCTTCTCCCGCTATATGGTCCGAATGAAGGAAATAGAGCAGAGCTGCCGCATACTCGCACAGCTTGTCGACAATATCCCGGAGGGAGACATCCGCGCCCAGGTGCCCAAGATCCTGAAGCTGCCCGAAGGACGCTGGTACCAGCAGGTGGAGGCGAGCCGTGGAACTTTCGGAGTCTATATTGAGTCGAAAGGTGAGAAGACCCCCTGGCGTGTGCATTTCCAGAGCCCCTGCTTCAACCTTGTCGGCGTGATGGACCTGACATGCTCGGGATATATGATAGCCGACCTTATCACCATCGGTGCCGCGCTCGACTTCGTAATCCCCGACATCGACAGATAATTAGAACAAGAATATAACCTAACATTAGAATAAACAATATATGTTCGACTTCGGAAAATGGACCTCGGCCTTCAACGATTGGCTGCTCGGCACGGGCATGGCCGACTGGCTGGCGATTCTCATCGAATGCGTGCTGATCGGTGTCGGTGTCCTTCTCGTCTACACAGTACTGGCGCTTTTCTATATCCTCTACGAGCGTAAACTCTGCGCATGGTTCCAGTGCCGTCTCGGCCCGATGCGTGTCGGAAAGTGGGGCTTGCTTCAGGTGTTCGCCGACATGTTCAAGATTCTTATCAAGGAGCTTATCTGTCTCAAAGGAACTGACCGCTTTCTTTTCAAGCTCGCGCCATATCTGGTGATTACTTCGTCGGTAGTGATGCTCGCGTGTCTTCCCTGGGGCAACGGTCTCCAGATCATAGACTGGAACATAGGTATATTCTTCGTGCTCGCGGTTTCATCAGTCGGAGTGCTCGGTATTCTGCTTGCCGGATGGTCGTCCAACAATAAGTATACGCTTATCGGCGCCATGCGAAGCGGCGCGCAGATGGTAAGTTACGAGCTCTCGCTGGGTCTTGCCCTCATCACGATCTGCGTGCTTGCCGGAACGCTCAATATCAGCGAACTCGTCTGGGCCCAGAAAGACGCATGGTTCCTCTTCAAAGGACACGTGCCCGCTATAATCGCCTTTATAATATACGTGATTGCGGCCACTGCCGAAACCAACCGCGGCCCCTTCGACCTCCCCGAGGCCGAACATGAGCTTACCGCCGGATACCATACGGAGTACTCCGGTATACATTTCGGCTTTTTCTACCTTGCCGAGTATCTCAACCTGTTCATCGTTTCGGGAATCGCGTCGCTGATGTTCCTTGGTGGCTGGATGCCTCTCCACATTCCGGGATGGGACGGTTTCAACGCGGTGATGGATTTCATCCCCTCGCCGGTATGGTTCCTGCTCAAAGCGTTCTTTATCTCGTTTGTGATAATCTGGTTCAAGTGGACGTTCCCTCGTGTGCGTATCGACCAGATGCTCTCTTTCGAGTGGAAATACCTTATGCCTTTCTCTCTGGCCAACCTCGTGCTGATGGCGGTGTTCGTGGCTTTCGGATGGCACTTCTAATAACTGAAAAAAATTAAAACAGATATGAGCGAAATTTATGGAACGGTGACCCAGGTGATTGGCCCGGTGATCGACGTCTCTTTCGAAGGCGGTAAGGAGAACATTCCGCCCATCTATTCGGCTCTCAAGGTAGAGCGTGACAACGGGGAGGAGCTGATCCTCGAAGTAGAGCAGCACATCGGCGAGGACATCGTCCGCTGCGTGGCCATGGAAAGTACCGACGGCGTGCGCCGCGGCGTGAAGGTGAGAAACCTTGAGCGCCCGATAGCCGTGCCGACCGGCAACCAGGTGAAGGGCCGCCTTCTGAATGTGATCGGCGAGTCGATCGACATGCTCGGAAAACTTGATGACGAAAAGCTGCGCTCCATCCATCAGCCCGCTCCATCATTCGACGACCTGGCTATATCGCAGGAAATCCTCTATACCGGTATCAAGGTGATCGACTTTCTGGAACCCTATTCCAAAGGTGGTAAGATCGGTCTGTTCGGTGGTGCCGGTGTGGGCAAGACCGTGCTCATACAGGAGCTCATCAACAATATCGCCAAGGGTCATGACGGATTCTCGGTGTTCACCGGTGTCGGCGAGCGTACCCGTGAGGGCAACGACCTTCTGCGCGAGATGATCGAGAGCGGTGTGATCCGTTATGGCGACAAGTTCAAGGAGGGTATGGAGAAAGGGGAGTGGAATCTTGCCGATGTCGACCATAAGGCTCTCGGCGACTCCCAGGCCACTCTGGTGTTCGGTCAGATGAACGAGCCTCCGGGCGCGCGTCTCCGCGTGGCGCTTTCCGGTCTTACAGTGGCCGAGCAGTTCCGCGATACAGATGGTGGAGGAAAGGAAATTCTCCTCTTTATCGACAACATCTTCCGTTTCACGCAGGCTGGTTCCGAGGTGTCGGCTCTTCTCGGCCGAATGCCTTCGGCCGTGGGTTACCAGCCCACTCTGTCGTCGGAGATGGGTGCGCTTCAGGAGCGAATCACATCGACCAAGCAGGGATCCATCACATCTGTACAGGCCATCTACGTGCCTGCCGACGACCTTACCGACCCGGCGCCCGCTACCACCTTCAGCTTCCTCGACGCAACTACGGTGCTTAACCGTAAGATTTCCGAGCTCGGTATTTATCCCGCCGTCGATCCGCTTGATTCCACATCGCGTATCCTCGACCCGAACATTGTCGGTGAGGATCACTACAACACGGCGCAGGCGGTGAAGCAGCTTCTTCAGAAGTACAACGAACTTCAGGATATCATCGCCATCCTCGGTGTCGACGAGCTTTCCGACGAGGACAAGCAGGTTGTGGCACGCGCACGCCGTGCGCAGCGTTTCCTCTCGCAGCCGTTCTTCGTGGCTACCCAGTTCACCGGTCTCCCCGGTGTGATGGTACCCCTTGCGGAGACTATCAGAGGATTCAAGATGATTCTAAACGGAGAACTCGACCATCTTCCCGAACAGGCGTTCCTCAATGTCGGAACTATCGACGAGGCTATTGCCAAGGGCAATGAGATGCTCAAGGACTTGAAGTGAAAATAAAACAGAATTAAGATGACATTAGAAATAATATCGGCTCATGAGGTGACTTTCTCCGGTGAGGTCACATCAGTCACTCTCCCGGGAGAACTGGGTTCCTTCACCGTGCTCAAGGACCACGCCCCGATCATATCGGTGCTTGTAAAGGGTCGCCTAAAGTATGTGACCGAAACCGGTGAGGAGGCATACGTCGATATCGCCGGAGGCCTCGCCGACGTGAACCATAACAAAATTTCAGTGTGCATCTACTAAGAACCGTTACAATGATGTCGAAAAGAATATCCATATTGGCGTTTCTGCTGACTCTCCTGGCCGTGTTGCCCGGAAAGTGCCTGGCGTCGGGCGGCGAAGGGGAGAAAAAGGACATAGATGTGAAGGAAATAATTTTCGAGCATCTCGGTGACGGCTACGGCTGGGAAGTCCCTTTCAGCCATACCTACAGGATGCCTCTTCCCTGCATCGTCCGCTCGCAGGACGGCCATTGGTTCTGTTTCAGTTCCGCCGGCCTTACGGAAGTGAAGGAGGAAGAAGGGGAGGACGGCAAAGTCCATCACGTGTCGGAACCTGTGGTTAAGGTTTGCGAGCGCGACGGCAAGCAGTACAGCTTCGTGATCGCCCATGTCAGCAGTCATAAGGACAAAATCGTGGAGATTTTCCCGCTCTCTGAAGAGGACAGGGGAATTGTGGACGAGGCTCTCGCAAGGGAGCGTGCCGACAAGGCTTCGGACAATGCCTTTCCCGTAATTGACGGATATGTCCTTGTGGACGGCCAGTACTATCGCGAATATCGCCCTCTGGATCTGTCGGTCACAAAGAATGTGGCAGCTATTTTCATAGCTGTGGTAATCGTCTTCCTAATGGTGATGTCGCTGGCCCGGTTCTATCGCAAAAACGGGCTTAGGGCGCCCCGCAAAGGTATGGGGTTCATTGAGTTGTGCGTGTCGTTCATTTATTATGACAACATCAAGCCGGCTCTTGGTGACAACGCCCGCAAGTTCGCGCCTTACCTTCTCACCGTGTTCTTCTTCATTCTCGTGATGAACCTCACGGGTCTGGTTGTGATTTTCCCGGGAGGAGCCAATCTTACCGGCAATATCGCTGTTACTCTGGTTTTGGCGCTCTGCACTTTCATCATAACGAACGTGCTCGGAACAAAGCATTACTGGAAAGAGATATTCTGGCCGGATGTGCCGTTGTTGCTGAAGTTCCCGCTCCCCATCATGCAGATGATAGAGGTGTTCGGTATCTTCACAAAGCCTGCCGCACTCTGCGTCCGTCTTTTCGCCAACATGATGGGAGGCCACATGATTGTGATCACGCTGACCCTGCTGATCTTCATCTTCGCTGCCTTCGGAGCGGCGATGGCCGGAGCCGCCACGGTTGTGTCGGTGCTGTTCTCCCTCTTCATGCTTGCGCTCGATGTGCTGGTTAGTTTCATCCAGGCTTATGTGTTCACGCTCCTGTCCGCGCTCTTCATAGCCATGGCTCAGGCCAGGGAAGAGCATGGTCACAAGGGAGAGGGACATGATCCCGATGTCGAGAAGAAGGAGGCTGCCGAACTGAAAAGCGAGGAAGCCGCTCTCCACAAGCTCGCGGCGGAAATAGACATGAATAAGTAATAGAATAATTTTAAAACAAAAAATAACAATTTAAAAGATCTGAATTATGTTATCAACAATCTTGACAGAAGTGATGAGCTTGCAGCCTCTCGCTGCACTCGGAGCCGCCTTAGGCGCAGGTATCGCAACAATCGCAGCCGGACTCGGTATCGGCCGTATCGGTTCTTCGGCTATGGAGGCCATCGCCCGCCAGCCTGAAGCAGCCGGCGACATCCGAAGCAACATGATTGTGATCGCGGCCCTCATCGAGGGTGTGGCGCTGTTCGCAGTGATTGTTTCCGCACTCGCTATCTTTATCAAATAAGCGAGACCGTTTTTAATCCCAGAATAAATCAACAATGGAATTATTCACGCCCGAAATTGGCTTGGTGTTCTGGATGTTCGTAGCGTTCATCCTCCTCTTCCTTGTCCTTGCGAAGTGGGGCTGGCCGATGATCATCAAGATGATGGACAAACGCGCAAGCACCATCGACCGGGGTGTGGAAGATGCGCGTCAGGCCCGCGAACAGCTCGACAACGCCCGTGAGGAAGCCCGCAAATATGTGGTGGAGGCACAGGCGAAGCAGTCGGAGATGCTCCGCGAGGCAGCGAAGATGAAATCGGACATTATCGAGGAGGCCCGCCGCGAGGCGGCGGAGGCCGCCCGCAGGGAGATGGAGTCGGCAAGACTCGCCATCGACCAGGCCCGCAAGGAGGCTGAACTTCAGTTCCGCAACGAAGTGGGTAAGGTGTCGATTGATATCGCCGAGAAAATGGTGCGCACGCGCATGCAGAACGACAAAGCCCAGACAGAGCTTGTCAACAGACTGTTGGACGAAATAGAGAAGAATTGAGACGATGGTGACCGGACTTATTCCCCACAGATATGCCATGGCGCTGTATAAGTATGCCATGGAGACTAAAACCGGCGATAAGGTTTACGAAGAGATGAAACGGGTGGCAGATGCTTTCAGCTCAAACCCGGGTCTCGAGAAAGTGTTGTCGAATCCTTACGTGAAGAGCGACGACAAGAAACGCGTGCTTTTGGCCGCTGCCGGGGAGAATCCGGGAGACGACTTTCGTCGCTTTGTGACTCTGATCATCGACCATCGCCGCGAGGAATTCGCCTATCTCATGGCTCTCGCGTACCGCGACATCTACCGTAGGGAGAACAACATCTCGCAGGTGAGGATAACCACGGCAGTGGAACTCCCCGCCGGCGAGATGGATAAACTCCGCGGGGTAGTGGAGCGCGCGGTGAAAGCTTCCAGCCTGGAGTATGATTATGTGGTTGACCCCACCATTATCGGAGGGTTCATAATCGATGTCGATTCCACACGAATGGATGCTTCCGTCAGCGGCGAACTTGAACAATTACGTCTTAACCTCTTAAGAAGCAATTAAGAAATGCTTAATCCCAGCGAAATATCAGATGTTTTAAAACAAGAGCTCGAGAACATCAACTCGAAAGTGAAATTCGAGGAGGTGGGCACTGTGTTGAGCGTCGGCGACGGCGTGGCGCATGTCTACGGTCTTGACAATGTCAGGAGTAACGAGCTCGTGGAGTTTGAGAACGGCGCCAAAGGCGTGGCTCTTAACCTCGAAGAGAGCAATGTCGGAGTGGTGTTGCTCGATAAGGTGAATTCAGTGACGGAAAACATGTCGGTTCGACGCACGGGAGAAGTTGCTTCCATTCCGGTGGGCGAAGGTTTGTTGGGCCGTGTGATCAACATGCTCGGCGAGCCGATCGACGGCAAAGGGCCGATCGACGGCAAGCGGATTCTTCTTCCTCTCGAGCGCAAGGCTCCGGGCGTGATCTTCCGTCAGCCGGTGAACCAGCCGCTGCAGACCGGTATCAAGGCTATCGACGCCATGATTCCAATCGGCCGCGGACAGCGCGAGCTCATCATCGGCGACCGTCAGGTGGGCAAGACCGCAATCGCGATCGACACCATCATCAACCAGAAGGAAAATTACGAGAAGGGAAAGCCTGTATATTGCATCTATGTAGCAATCGGACAGAAGGCCTCGACAGTGGCTTCGATCGTACATACCCTCGAGGCTTACGGAGCGATGCCATATACAGTCGTTGTGGCTGCCAACGCATCCGACTCTGCGTCGATGAGATATTATGCTCCGTTCTCCGGCGTGGCAATCGGAGAGTACTTCCGTGACTCCGGACGCGACGCCCTCATCATCTATGATGACCTTTCCAAGCAGGCTGTGGCCTATCGCGAGATCTCGCTTATCCTGAAGCGTCCCTCCGGACGTGAGGCCTATCCCGGCGATATCTTCTATCTCCATTCGCGTCTGCTCGAACGTGCGGCCCGAATCATCGGCGACGAGAAGGTGGCGCGCGAGATGAACGACCTCCCCGAGGCAATGAAGCCGATCGTGAAGGGTGGTGGCTCGCTCACCGCACTCCCCGTGATCGAAACCCAGGCCGGCGACGTGTCGGCATATATCCCGACCAACGTGATCTCTATCACCGACGGTCAGATATTCCTTGAGACCGCACTCTTCAACCAGGGTATCCGTCCCGCCATCAACGTAGGTATCTCCGTATCGCGTGTCGGTGGTAATGCCCAGATAAAGTGTATGAAGAAAGTGGCCGGTACGCTGAAAACCGACCAGGCGCAGTTCCGCGAGCTGGAGTCGTTCACCAAGTTCGGTGGCGACATCGACCCGGTGACCGCCCGCACCATCGACCGCGGACGCAAGAACCAGCAGATTCTTGTGCAGCCGCAGTATCATCCCTGGCCCGTCGAGAACGAAGTGGCCGTGATTTATTGCGGTGTGAACGGACTGCTCACCGATGTGCCTGTTGAAAAGGTGAAGGATTTCGAGCAGCAGCTCATCCAGAGTCTTAAGTTGAAATACAACGACGATGTCCTCGGCGTTCTCCGCACCGGAAAGCTTACACCGGACGTGGAGCAGAAACTTACCGCCTGCGCCAAGGAGGTGGTCGGCAGGATTGTGTCGTCAACAAATGAATGATAGCTGTCTATGGCAACGTTAAGGGAACTGAAGACAAGAATCGGATCGGTGGCTTCGACCGAGAAGATCACCGGCGCGATGAAGATGATATCATCCGCCAAAGTGCATCAGAACGAACTTGCACTTCGTCGGCTGCAGCCTTTCAAGGACAAGATCAAACAGATAATGGGGCACATCCTGGCCACTGACCGGAATTTCGTGTCTCCGCTGATCGAGACACGGGAGGTGAAGAAGGCTACCATGGTGGTGTTCGGCTCTGACGACGGTCTGTGCGGAGCCTACAACATCAATATCTTGAAAGGTTTCCTCGCTGCCGTCGACAGACTGCAGGAAAGGTATGGCTCGGATGTCGCCATCGATGTGTATGCAGTCGGGCAGAAAGTCGATAAGGCTATCCGCCGCATGCGCGATCCCCGTCTGAACGTGATCAGGGTGGAAGGAGTCGACAGCAAGATGGAAGGCGCCAGGGTCAACGAGTTCACTCAGGGACTTCGCGACAGCTTCATAGCCGGAGGAACCGACCTTGTGGAGGTAGTCTACATGAAGTTCTTCTCCATGAGCCGCCAGAAACTGACTGTGGAGCAGCTTTTTCCCGTCAGTCAGGAGGCCGTGGCAGGCGATGTCGCCGAAAAAGACGACAACCAGCTGTATATTTTCGAGCCGGACCCCAACCGCATCTTCAATGAGGTACTTCCGATGTTTGTCCTCTCGATGATGCAGGAAATCACGGTGGAGAACCGCGCCTCGGAGCAGGCCGCCAGAGTTATGGCCATGCAGAGCGCGAATGACAACGCCCAGAAACTGCTCGAAGAGCTGCAGCTTGAATACAACAAACTGCGTCAGCAGAGCATCACCACTGAGTTGCTCGATATTATCGGCGGCCAGGTGGAGCGGTAACCATATACGCATGCCGCCGGCTTCGGCCGGCGGAATGCTTTTTCAACAGATAACAATTTCAGAACAACCAACAATAGGATTGATGGCTAATATAGCAGAATATTTCAAATCGGTGGGAAGCGGTATCAAGAGTCTCGTCTTGGGAATGGGTGTCACGGGAAAGGAGTTCGTCACTCCCAAGATCACCGAGCAGTATCCTGAGAACAGGGATACTCTTCAGATCGCCGACCGCTTCAGGGCCGAACTCACGCTCATTTACGACGAGCAGGGACGCCACAAGTGCATCGGCTGCGGTATATGCCAGATGAACTGTCCCAACGGCACCATCAAGTTGGAGACAAAGATGGTGGATCTTCCCGACGGGAAGAAGAAACGCAAGCTCGACAAGTATTTGTACGACATCGGAAGCTGCACGTTCTGCATGCTTTGCGTAACCACATGTCCCCAGCACGCCCTCGAATTCTCCAACGATTTCGAGCAGGCTGTTTTCACACGCGACAAACTCGTCAAACAGCTCAACAACCGGCCCGAGCCGGAAGGCGAGCCGATGCCGGCTCCCAAACCGGCGATAGCTCCCGAGGAACTCGCCCGCATCAAGGCGGAGGCCCTCAGGAAGGCTGAGGCTGTCAAGGCCGCGAAAGCCGCCGAGGCCGCAAAAGCTGCCGGAGCTGACAAATGACTTCATCATACCGGCCTCCATGAAGGAGCCGGGTCTTAATTTGAAATTTTAACAACAATTATAATGGATTCAGTTGCGAATATAATTTTGTACTTCGTGGTGGCGGCTATCATTGTGGTGTTTTCCATAATGACCGTGACCTCGCGCAGAATTTTACGCTCCGCCACTTATCTGCTGTTCGTGCTCATCGGAACGGCCCTGTTCTATTTCCAGCTGGGCTATCAGTTCCTCGGAGGCGTGCAGATCGCAGTTTACGCAGGCGGTATCATGGTGCTGTTCGTCTTCTCTATTCTGCTTACCCGCAGACCCGATGAAGAGACAGCCAGGCTCGAGTCGTACCGTCGTCGCGCAGGCGCCTTTATGGCTCTTGCCGGTACGGTTCTGCTTCTGCTCGCCATCTTCTACATGCCTCTTGTCGGCGGAGAGTCGCTTGCGGGCAGTATCGAAGCCGGACAGATGATCACCATGCAGGACATCGGTCACGCCATGCTCGGCACCGACCGGTTCCAGTACCTGCTCCCCTTTGAGGCGGTCAGCGTGCTTTTGCTATCTTGTATAATCGGCGGCGTTGTCGTTGCCCGCAAAAGATAATTTAACATGGACTTGAACATATTCTGGTATCTTGTGCCGAGCGTCATAATGTTTGCCGCCGGCGTCTACGGGTTCATCACCCGTAAAAATATGATCGCCATGCTCATATCCCTGGAACTTATCCTCAACTCCGCGGACCTCAATTTCGTGGTGTTCAACAGATATCTTTTCCCGGGTTCGATGGAGGGCATGATTTTCACTCTGTTCGCCATCGCCATCGCCGCCGCCGAGACGGCTATCGCGATCTCGATTATCATCAACATCTACCGGGAGGTGGGCAATTCCGATGTCGCCTCCGTGAAACAAATGAGATTCTAAGACATGGACATTACACTTCCTATACTGATTTTGGCGATTCCGTTCCTGATGTTCCTCATCCTCGGAATCGGCGGTGTGAAGATGTCGCGCAAGCTTGCCGGCGTCCTCGGCATCCTCGGCATGGGCTCCGTGATGACCTTGAGCTATGTCGTGGCGCTGACTTATTTCTTCAGCGGCGACGCGGCGTTTATCGTCGACGGTGTGCGCCAGCAGCTTCAGGTATTCGATGTCACCTGGCTCGCATTCACCGACCGGCTCGTGGTCAACATCGGCTTCCTGCTCGATCCCATATCGGCCATGATGCTCGTGGTGATCACCACCATCTCTTTTATGGTACACCTCTACAGCTGGGGATACATGGAGCATGAGCCTGGGTTCCAGCGCTATTATGCGTTCCTGTCACTCTTCTCCTTCTCGATGCTCGGTCTTGTGGTGGCCACCAATATCTTCCAGATGTATATCTTCTGGGAGCTCGTGGGTGTATCCTCTTACCTGCTCATCGGATTTTTCTACAAACTTCCCTCTGCAGTGTCGGCCTCGAAGAAGGCGTTTATCGTCACACGTTTCGCCGACCTGTTCATGCTGATCGGTATTCTGGTGCTTTCATGGTATGTGTCGCAGACTCCTGCCGACGGACCTCTCGGTGGTGCTTCTGCGTTCAATTTCATGATGCTCAACTCGCAGCCCACCAATGTGCTGGCCTCGACCCTTGGCGCAACTTTCATGGGCGGCTCCGTGCTGACATGGGCGATGATTCTGATATTTGTCGGTGGTATGGGTAAATCCGCCATGATGCCTCTCCACATCTGGCTTCCAGACGCCATGGAGGGTCCGACGCCGGTTTCGGCGCTGATCCATGCCGCTACTATGGTGGTGGCCGGTGTGTATCTTGTAGCCCGTTTCTTCCCGCTCTACTGCATAGTGCCCGATTCGCTGACTTTCATAACTGTAGTCGGCGCCATCACCGCATTCTATGCCGCAGTAGTGGCCTGCGCGCAGATCGACATAAAGAGGGTGCTCGCATTCTCCACCATCTCGCAGATCGCGTTTATGATGGTGTCGCTCGGCTGTGCCTACAATGAGCCCGTCGAGGGTGTCCACTATTCCGGTCTCGGATATATGGCCTCGATGTTCCACCTCTTCACCCACGCCATGTTCAAGGCGCTCCTCTTCCTCGGAGCGGGTGCGCTCATCCACGCTGTCCACAGCAACAACTATACGTCGATGGGCGGTCTGCGCAAATACATGCCGATCACACATTGGACATTCCTTATCGGATGTCTCGCCATAGCCGGTATTCCGCCTTTCTCTGGATTTTTCTCGAAAGATGAGATGCTGGCGGCCATGTTCTCCCGTCATTGGTTCTGGGGCGCATGGATGACAATGGTGGCGGGTCTCACAGCCTTCTATATGTTCCGTCTTTACTACCTTATTTTCTGGTGGGAGGAGAATCCGGAGTATAAGAATGGCCACAAGCCTCATGACGCGCCATGGCAGATGTCGCTTCCCCTCATCATTCTCGCGGCTGTGAGCTGCGTGGCCGGATTTATTCCGTTCGGTGAGCTGGTGACATTCAACGGCGAGCCTTACCATATCCATATTGAGGCGCCAGTGGCGGCTACGTCTATTACAGTGGCTGTTCTCGCCATCGCGCTCGCAACGGTGATGTACCGCAAGAAAAATTCCATGCCCGAGAAGATGAAGAACATCTGGCCCGGTCTCTGGACCGCGGCGAACCGTCGCTTCTATTGGGACGAGATGTACCAGTGGGTTACCCACACCGTGATCTTCGGTTGCATCTGCCGTGGAATAGCATGGTTCGACCGTCACATCATCGATGGCACTATGGATGGCCTTGCAGCAGTGACACAGTTCTGCTCGGTTAAAATCAAAGGCATGCAGAGCGGCAGCGTCCAGACATACGTGGCCTGGTATCTGCTCGGTGCAATCCTGCTCGGTGCAATCACCTGGATCTGTATATTATAATCCCCTTATTTGACACAAGACGAAAATATTTAGATTATGTTTAGCAATATTTTGATATGGTTCGTTATCGTCCCGGTTCTCATGATGGCCGGTCTGGCATGTTGCGGCAACGGCAACATGAAGGCGATAAGGGGCGTGATGGTGACGGGATCCATTGTCCTGCTTGCCATGGCAGTCTGGCTTGTGGTCGACTTCCTCGGTCTCCGCGCTTCCGGCGTGGCTGATGAAATGCTCTACGCGGGCAGCTGGATGTGGTACAAGCCTCTCAACATTCATCTTGCAGTGGGAGTGGATGGCATTTCGGTGCTGATGATTCTCCTTTCTGCGGTTATCGTTTTTGCCGGAACATTCGCTTCCTGGAAAATCAATCCCCTTCCCAAGAACTTCTTCCTCTGGTTCTGTCTCCTGTCGACCGGTGTGTTCGGATTCTTCATTTCCATTGACATGTTCACCATGTTCATGTTTTATGAGGTGGCTCTGATTCCGATGTACCTTCTGATCGGTGTGTGGGGCACGGGCCGCAAGGAATATTCGGCAATGAAGCTGACCCTGATGCTGATGGGCGGTTCGGCCTTCCTGATGCTCGGTCTTCTCGGTATCTATTGGCACAGTGCGCCGGAGGGC
Source organism: Porphyromonadaceae bacterium UBA3327 (assembly GCA_002361155.1). GTDB lineage: Bacteria > Bacteroidota > Bacteroidia > Bacteroidales > Muribaculaceae > Lepagella. Next base: position 31,680 of record DERZ01000010.1, read on the forward strand.
GGACAGCTCACCTGGAACATTCTCGAGATATCCCACAACAATTCGATTGACGCGGGCTGGCAGAATCTTCTCTTCTGTTTCACGTTTGTCGGATTCGGTGTACTCGGAGCCATGTTCCCGTTCCACACCTGGAGTCCTGACGGTCACGCCTGCGCGCCGACCGCCGTGTCGATGCTCCACGCCGGAGTGCTTATGAAACTCGGTGGTTACGGATGCTTCCGCATAGCGATCTTCCTACTTCCTTCCGCAGCTCAGGAACTGGCATGGATATTCATCGTCCTCACCGGTATCAGCATTGTTTACGGAGCCTTCTCGGCATGTGTACAGACAGACCTCAAATATATCAACGCGTATTCGTCGGTGTCGCATTGCGGCATGGTGCTCTTCGCAATCCTGATGCTTAACAAGACGGCTATGACCGGCGGTATCCTGCAGATGCTCAGCCACGGTCTTATGACAGCTCTCTTCTTCGCGCTGATCGGTATGATCTATGGCCGTACGCATACCCGCGATATCCGCCAGATGGGCGGCCTTATGAAGATCATGCCCTATCTCGGAGTCTGCTACATGATAGCCGGTTTCGCATCGCTCGGTCTTCCCGGTCTTTCCGGCTTTGTCGCCGAGATGACCATATTCTTCGGAGCGTTCGAAAACGCAAGTCTTTTCCACCGTGTATTCGTGATCGCGGCCACCACATCGATTGTGATCACCGCCGTCTACATCCTCCGCGTGGTAGGAAAGCTGATTCTCGGCCCTGTGCACGACGAGCATCACCTCCAGCTCACCGACGCGTCCTGGTGGGAGCGTCTCTCCACAGTGACCCTTATTCTCTGTCTGGCCGGAATCGGCTTCTTCCCCAACTGGATCAACGAGACCATCCAGCAGAGCTTTGTACCCATCATTAATGCATTGAACCTCGCAGCCGTCTGACCGGCCCGGCACAAAACAACAATAGCAAAATGGATTATTCACAATTTGGGGCTATGTTGCCCGAACTAATAATTCTCGGACTCTTCCTTGTGGTGTTCCTTCTGGACACGTTTACCAAGGATGGTTCCGCAAAGCGCTTCCTCACTCCGGTGACAACAGTGCTCTTCGGCCTCGCCGCGGTGGCGATATGGCTGATACCGTCGTGCGGCACCGAGGTTTTCGGCGGGATGTATGTCGATTCAGCGGCCTGCAAGGCCATTAAGGCTATTCTCTGTATCGGTGTATTCATCGTGCTTCTCCAGTCATCCGAATGGGTGGAGAGCGATGAGGTGGCAATCCGCAAGGGCGAGTTCTATGAACTTCTGTTTGTGACTCTTTTCGGGATGTTCCTTATGATTTCTGCCCGTCACTTCCTTCTTTTCGTGATTGGCCTGGAGTCGGCGTCGTTGCCGCTCGCCGCAATGGTGGCGTTCAACAAGAAGCATTATCAGAGTCATGAGGCTGCTTTCAAGTATATCATCACCGCTGTTTTCTCCTCGGCTGTGCTTCTCGTGGGTCTGTCGTTCGTCTACGCGTTGTCGGGTGGCTCTCTCTACTTCGACGATATCCGTGCGGCGATCGCCGGTTCCGAGATGAGCGGACTGCTTGTTGTGGCTCTCGCATTTGTAATCGCGGGAATCGGCTTCAAGCTCTCGCTTGTCCCCTTCCACCTCTGGACAGCCGATGTATATCAGGGTGCGCCCACTGCGATCACTTCCTACCTTTCGGTGATTTCAAAGGGTTCTGCGGCATTTGCGTTCTTTGTGATTTTCGTGCAGGCTTTCGGCACTGTTTACTCCGGTCTCTGGGAATGGATGATGTATGCCGTAATCATATTGACCATCACCATAGGTAACCTGTTTGCAATCCGCCAGAAGAACATGAAGCGGTTCATGGCGTTCTCGTCCATCTCGCAGGCCGGTTACATCATGCTTGGCGTGATGACTGAGTCCGCTCTCGGTCTCGGGTCGATGATGTACTACATCTTCGTGTACGTGGTCAGCAACCTTGCTGTGTTCGGTGTTATCTCGGCAATCGAGAACAAGACCGGCAAGGTCGGCATGGATGATTACGATGGTCTGCACAAGAGCAATCCTTGGTTGTCGTTTGCGATGACTCTCGCGATGTTCTCGCTTGCCGGTATCCCGCCGTTCGCAGGATTCTTCAGCAAATTCCTGATCTTTACTTCGGTGACAGCTTCCGGTTCGATGCCCCTCTATATGCTTGTGCTGGTAGCGTTGATCAATACGATTATATCGCTCTACTACTATCTGCTCGTGGTGAAGGCCATCTGGATCAATCCCGGCGAAGCAAAGGTCGAGGCATTCAGAAGTGCATTTACAGAGAGATTGGCACTGTGGCTCTGCGTCGGGGGAATTGTATTCTTCGGACTGGTGCCCTGCATCTATGACTACTGCGTAAACACAGCTGCGCTGCTCTGATCAAGAGGACCCCACTATAAATAAAATCATATATGAAAAAGTGGTGCGTTTTTGGAGCGCACCACTTTTTCATATTTTACACGGACTTTTAAATTACTCATATCATCTTTAATCAAAATCTTTAATTAGCGGTATATGTATACACTGAAAGAATTGCGCGAGAGAAAATCCGTCAGGGGATACACAGACGAAAGTCTCTCGGAGAGCATAAGAAACACGCTGAACGCGGAGGCGACATTTATCAATAGCCATGAAGCCGGACTGAATTTTCAGGTCCGTTATGATGATACCGACCCTTTTCGGGGTCTCACCAGGAGTTATGGCATGTTTCGCGGCGTGCGCAATTATCTCGCAGTAGTGATCGATTCGACTTTTGAGTTCGCACTGGAAAGGGCCGGTTATTTTGCAGAGGGCTATGTGATGAAGGCGGTATCCCTCGGCCTCGGAACCTGTTTTGTAGGCGGTACTTTTTCGAGAAGTTCTACTGATGTGAGAATGGAGGTCTACGAGAAGCTGCCGTTTCTTGTGGCATTCGGTCATGCGGCCGCCGGAGCGCCTTTGATCGCCAGAATAGGAGCGGCGGTAGCCCACAGAAAGAATATGGACGAGTCCCGGTTCTTCGGGGGGAGTGTGAGGGAATATGCCGAAGCATTACGGAAGTATCCATGGCTTCAGAAGGGAATCAGGGCGGTGGCATGCGCTCCTTCGGCTTTGAATGCGCGTCCTGTACGTATCTATGTGGAATCGGATGACGATGGTCTTCATGTTACGGCACGGGTAGACGACTATGAAAAAAACGCGGTCGACCTCGGAATCGCCAAATTTAATTTTGCGGCGGCTGTAGGGGGAGAGTGGGAATGGGGTAACGGAGGAAAATTCCTGCCCTGGTGACAGGTGTGTATCGCTGACGGAAACTGTGCGATGTATCCTTGAATAAAACTAAATGCCTGATATTAGTTTTATATGGAATTTGTCTAAATAAGGTGCAGTATGATGCGCTTGTGAAAAGTACGGAATTTTTCTCTAAGAGATTCTGTAAGTATCGAAGTGACAGAATGATGCAATGATTTACTATGTCGTGAAGTTCTAAATGCGTGACCTTATATGACTGCTTTAATAATTCAGGAATTCGTGGTGTAAATGTATAATGGGTGTTGATTGTTGCACTTTTCTTTTGAAATTAATTTGCGGATTGCGTAATAATTATTAAATTTGGAGCGGAAATCAAAAAAATGTCGATTCAAGCCATCTTTTGTGCCAACTATTGACTTTGCCGTTTTTCCGACCAATATTTGATGAGTTCTTGAATATGGCAGTCAAGCTTTCGTATCTTTCATACGGCATCTGTGTTGGAATAGTCTATAAATACCGATATATGGCAATATTAATGCGGAATACAGCTTCTCCAATCAGATCCAGAGAAGAGTTGCGGCAGGCTGTGGAGGCCAGCGCTTCTGATATAGCGGACCGTCATGTACCGGACAGGACCACATTGCTCGGGCAGTGTGTTGTGCGTTATTCGGTCGAGACCGATACATATTACTATACCAAAGGGTGCGACATATTTTTTATAAACGAACAGATGTACGTGGTGACGCGTCATTCGCGGCTGAAGAAGTTCCATGACAAGGATGGTGTGGGCAAGTTCAGGGATAAATATGGACTGGATCTTAAAATAAATGCCGGAGAGCATGTGGTAAAGGCGAGATTCAAAGGTATAGATACCGGATTCAGATACAAATCACATCGTCGGACACTTGATTATTCAAACCATGTATTCACCTATGATGTGGTGAATGCCGAGTATATTACTCGTGATATAGAGATCTCAAAAGGTGGGTCGAGACGTGCGATCTCGAGGCGTACACCGCCGGACAAGGGGATGTCGGTGATCGGGATTGTGCAGGGATGCGGCGACGAGCATGATTTCGGAATCCCGGCCGACGAGCGCATAGTGTTTCTCGCCCATTGCACCAGACTTACCAAAGTCGGTATTACATAACGCAGTTTCAGTTCTGCATGCTGTAAATTCCGCTTCGTTACACAATGATATAAAAATTTGCCATCACAAAAGACCCGCTTACAATTATTCCATCAATCACTAATTGTTACAATAAGTCAGAGAATGGCTTGTCACCGGCCCGGCAGGGCTCCGCGGAGGGTTAGCCGCACAGCCCCTATAGGAGGTAAATACTTACGTTTATTTAGCCTGTGATTCAGAGGGTGGCAAAATTATGGAGGAGACGTGCCGGGTGTCTCCTCCATTTATTGCAGTGATATTATCTGTTGTCCGCAATGTGACCGGTCATTCGGAAATGAGTGAGATCATTTGTCATCTTGTGCCGATGCAGACTTTTTTGCGATGCTCCTTGTGGATGCTTTCTTCGCGGAGGAATTTTTCTTTGCGGCTGGTTTCTTGGGGGGGACAGCTTTCGGAATTTCCGGCTCCGCCTCTATCTCTGCCATGGCTGCTTTCTCTTCGGAATTCAGGATATTGATCCGAAGAGAAGTAACTTCCTTGTTTAGTGAAGCTATCTCGGCCGCCTGATTGCGGATGGTGAGCAGGAGCGGGTTGAGCTCTTCGTTGTCGATGCTTTCAGGGAACTGTTCCTGTACTCTTACCAGAAAATCTGCGAGTACGTTCATATAATTAGTGAACGCCGAGAAAGGCGAGTCGTACGGGCTGAAAGCCGCGTGCGACGCGCCGTCCGACATGTTCTTGGTGCACATGTAGTAGAAGTGGTCGCTGCTCTGGAGGTATTCCCAATCCAGTTTTAGTCTGCGGTCGTCGCAGAGGCTGACGCGCTCCGCCACGGAGTAGAGTTTAGAGAGGGCCTCGTTCTGCAGTTCGTTCCCTTTCCATGCGGAGACATCACGGGCCTCGTCGATATCCGACAGAGGATAGGGTATGGTCAGTTCGCCTACCGGTTTCAGGTGCGAGCATACTTCCGAGGGGGTGGAGAATCTGATACCCCTCACGGCGGCGAAGCGCGGGAGCGCCTTCATGAACTCGAAGATGCCGGTGGATTCGGGAATGAATGTGCCGAATGTATCCATGCTAAGGAACATATTTACCACTTGTTCCTGCTCGGGGGAGGAGGCGATCCAGTCCAGATATTTGTCGGCGGTCAGGGGATATTCGTCCCACTCGGTGCGGTTGAAATTCATTGAGATGTCGCCGGCCAGTTTGTCGTTGGTGATGAGGAGCCGCAGGTTAGGTGCCGTGGCGGCTTTGTACACGTAGTTTGGCGATTTCCATCCGAGAACGTGCTTGGCACCTGCTGTCAGGCAGTTCCTGAATCCCATCCCGGCTATGAGCATCGCTATGTCGTCGTCGTAGATGAGTTCTGTGTTGGCGAAGGTCTTTGTCTTGACGCCGAAGAGGCGGAGCAGAAGGCGGTCGAGCTGCTTCACCTCGCGTATGAATTCATCGTGGTCTTCGAGGGAGGAGAGGGAGTGGGCGTAGGTGCCGGCAAGGAATTCCACGCATCCCGTATCGGCCAGTTGCTTGAGCTTATCGATGAATTCCGGCACGTAAAGCTGCAGCTGTTCGATGGCTGTCCCCGAGATGCTGATGGCGCATTTGAACGCGCCGTTGCTTTCGCGTATCATTTCAAGCAGGGTATCGGCCATAGGCATATAACTCTGCTCTGCGAGACGGGTGATGATGTCGTCGTTTGCGAAATCATCATAATAGTAGTGGTCGTTGCCTATGTCGAAAAAGCGGTAACGTTTCAGACGGAAAGGCTGATGGATATTGAAATAGAAACAAACAGATTTCATTGCTCTGATAATTTTTTTGAGTGGTTGCTCTTTGAGTGGTTGCTCTCGTTGAAGATGTTTATCTTCTTTGCGGCCTCTGGAGTCAGCGGCGGTTATCCATCACATGACGATATATGTCGATGACTTTTTTGCCGGCTTTCTCCCAGGTGATGCGGTGGATTTCCTCGATTCCCTTGTCGCGAAGCATGTTGTGGAGACCTGGATAAGACACCAATGAGTGCATTGCATCGGCCATGGCATCAATGTCCCAATAGTCGGTCTTGATCACATAGTCGAGGATTTCGGCGCATCCGCTCTGTTTTGAGATGATGGAGGGGACTCCCATCTCCATCGCCTCGAGCGGAGAGATTCCGAAAGGTTCCGACACGGAGGGCATGACGTAGACATCCGAATCGGCGAGCATCTCATAGACCTGGCGTCCGCGGAGGAATCCCGTGAAATGGAATCTGTCGGCTATATTGCGTTTGGCGGCGAGACGAATCATGTCATCCATCATGTCGCCTGAGCCCGCCATCACGAAACGGACGTTTCTGTTTTTCTGGAGAACCTTTGCCGCGGCTTCTACGAAGTATTCCGGGCCTTTCTGCATAGTGATTCTGCCGAGGAAGGTGATTACCTTGTCCTTCTTTTCCCGGCGGGGGAGATTGAGCAGTTCGTCGCTCAGAGGAATCACGGCATTGTGGACAGTGGTTACCTTGTCGGGGCTGATGCCGTATTTGTCGATTACGGTGCGCCGCGTGAGGTCGGAGACCGTTATGATATGGTCGGCGTTCTCCATGCCATCTTTCTCTATGCCGAACACCGTAGGGTTAACGTTGCCGCGGGAGCGGTCGAAGTCTGTTGCATGCACATGGATCACCAGCGGTTTGCCGGTCACGTTCTTCGCGTGTATGCCGGCGGGATATGTGAGCCAGTCGTGCGAGTGTATCACGTCGCATGGAATGGTGCGAGAGATCACTCCGGCCACAATCGAGTAATTGTTGATTTCCTCGATGATGTTGTCTGGGTATCTGCCGGAGAATTCGATGCATCCCAGGTCATTGAGACGCATATAGTTGAAATCGGCGTAGATATGGTCGCGAAGGTCGAAATACAGTTGCGGATCCATCACCTTGCCTATGCGTCCCTCCACATAATCGCGGTTCACGTCGCGCCATGCCACCGGAGTGCAGTTGGCACCGATGATGTTGGCGAATCCCTTCTCCTCGTCTCCTTGTGGTTTGGGGATGACGAATGAGATTTCCATGTCGCCGTTGTTGTGCATCCCTTTGGTGAGACCGTAGCTGGCTGTTCCTAGTCCGCCTAAGATATGGGGCGGGAACTCCCAGCCGAACATTAATGCTTTCATATTTTCAACGGATTATTCGGTTTCTGAATTGAGCAGTTTGCTCATTTTATTGACAGTGTGGATAGTGGCTAGAATTTCACCCACATTCTTGGCTGTGCTGACCGCACCGCGTCCTGTGTATGGAGGGTTGCCGTCGTAAAGTTCGCAGAGCGAACCGATGCAGCCCTCGCTCATGTCGTCCTCGTAGGATATCAGCATTCGCTCGATGAACGGGAGACCGCCCAGGCCGAATACCTTGAAGTATGCGTCGGCATAGAATCCGAAGAGCCAGGGGCGTGCCGGCCCCTGATGCACCGCATACTCGCGCTGGACTGGATTGCCGACATATACCGGGTTGTAATTGTGGCTCTTGGGGCTGAGCGAGCGGAGACCTTTGGGAGTGAGCAGCTCGCGGGTGCAGAAGTCGAGGACGCGTTTGCGCTGGCGCCGGTCCAGAGGCGAGTATTCGAGGCCGATGGCAATGGCCATGTTGGGGCGGACCTCCAGGTCGGTGTATGCGCCGTTCACATAGTCGTACAGGTAGCCGTATTCGTTGAGGAACGTGCTGATAAACGACTCCTTTACTTTCTCGGCGAGCGCGTTGATTTCCGCCACGTATGCGGTCTCCTCTCCCACACTCTCGTAAAGGTTTGCGAGGAAGCAGAGGCCGTTGTACCATAGGGCATTGAATTCCAGGATATATCCGGTGCGTGGAATGATCGGGCGTCCGTTGATAGAGGCCGAAAGCCATGTCACCGGCGAATTTTCTCCTTCCGATTTCAGAAGTCCGTTGGGGTCGGCCATGAGGTTGCGGATGCGTCCGGCGCGTATATGCTCCACCAGTTCGCGCACCACGGCACCGTAGCGCTCGCGGCATTTTCCGGCGCCCATGAAACGGCGGTACTGCTGTATCGCCCATATAGTCCATAGCGGTATGTCAGGCAGGTCGATCTCATTGATCATGCGGTCCGGCTGCCGCGTCTCGATATTGCGGCGGAGCGCATCGAGGAATGTGTCCATTATCAGATGGAAGTCCTCCTCATGTCCGATGGCCAGCGTACAGCCCGGGAGAGCTATCATCTCGTCGCGGCTCCTTACTTTGTGCCAGGGATAGCCCGCCATGATGTACATGCCGCTGTCGTTCTTGAGATAGAACTGTTTGGCTGAGTTCTTGAGGCAGTTGTAGAAGCTTGTGCGGCATGTCCTTGTGGTAAGCTCAATGTCGTAGGTCTTCTCAAATGTATCAGGGTCGGATTCGAATGTGGATGCGGAGAAGATGATGGATTCCCCCTTTTTGACCGGCAGTTCGAAATATCCTGGCACCCAGAGATCTTCCTTGTAGGGGATTCCGCGCACCTTGTCCTTATGGTATTCGATACCGTTGTACCAATGGGGATCGTTCACCCACTCTGCCGGTTTGTTGAACTGCATGAACAGACGGGGATAGCCGGGATAGAGACATGTCGACACCCCGTTTTCGGCGGGACGGATTTCGGTGTTGATGTCACCGTTCTGCACCACCAGGTCGTTGGCGTTACGGAAGGCCAGGAATGGCCTGAACCTTAGCGTTGTAGGGGAGTGTGCTTCAATAAGTGTGTATTTTATCAGGATTTTGTTTTCATGGGAGATGAATACTTTTTCCTTGGTAAGGATCACGCCGCCCACGCGGAAAGTCAGCTTGGGAACTCTCTCGCAGTCGAATTCACGGATATACTTGTGACCGTTGGGGCTGAACACGTTGTCGCCATACTGATGCAATCCGAGGTTGAATGAGGCCTCGTGCTGGATCACGCTTTCATCGAGCGACGAAAGGAGCACATGCGCCTTGTCGTCCATCTCCGGGATGGGAATCACGAGCAGACCGTGCTGTTTGCGTGTGTTGCATCCGACAATTGTGGTACAGTGATATGCCCCCGATTTGTTCGTGCGGATCATCTCCTTGGGAAGCGACTGCTCCAGGTTGATCATAAGATTCTTGTCAAATTTAAGATAGCTCATGATTTTTGGATTATATAGGGGTTGATTATAAGATTATTCATTTGTAAAAAACGGATGGGATACGGGGGGTTCCGGAAGCCCGAGCTATAGTATGGGGAGAGAGCGGCAGAACTGTAGAAAGTATAGCTTCCTGTATCACAAAAGTAATAAAAAAAACTGAATCATAAAAGAATATGTGTTTAGAAACATAAAAACATTCAGATTCCGGTATATCTATGGTATAGTGAAGGAATTCCTGTTTAATGCCGCTTCAGTTTTTATTTTGTCCGGCGTTATTTTCTTTTTTCCGAATCCTTTATCATGTTTTCGGCGAGAATGTCTGTTTTGGTCTCGATTTCCTCAGGAGTGGGGAGTGGGAGGCTGATGATGTGGAGCGTGTTGAATTCGGCGTATGCCTTTTCACCCAGCGGTACGATTTCATCGAGCATCCCGGAATAGAGGTCGTCCATGTCTGGAATGAAGTCCATCTCACCGTATGCGTCGAATGTCTTGAGAAATTCACCTGCTGTCAGATCCCGTATTTCCACCGCAGGCGAGAGTCCAGGCTCATCGTCCTCTCTCTTCACTTCGTAGACGAGGCGCGAGGCTATCAGTATTTCCGTGACGCGTTCCACGATCCTTACAGGAAGATTGTAGCGGACGGCGATCTCGGTGTGGGAAAGAGGCGGTTCTCTGTTGACAAACCGCTGCGCCACTACGCTCATCTCAATCAGGGCGACGCGGTGCCAGGAATTGATGGAGATTTTGTCGGCGTCCCCCATCAGATTGAATGTGTACACGTTCTGCATCGAGAAGGTAAGCACGCAGCCCGCCAGCAGCATCAGCCATGACAGCTGGAGCCATACAAGCAGCAGCGGCAGGAAAGCGAACGAGCCGTAGATGGCGTTGTATTTGGAGACGTAGATCTGTCCGCTGAGGAAAAGTTCCTGGAGCACAAGGAATCCGATCGCTATGATGGTTCCTGAGATGGCGGCATACTTGAACTGCACCTTGGTGTTGGGAATCAGGAAGTAGGACAGGGTGAACGCCAGCCATGTCAGTACCAGGGGGACGAGTTCCAGGAGATTGTTGATCATCGGCGTCAGGAAGGGTAGATGTATGTTGTCCTGAATCACGGTCGACATGAATATGGAGACTCCCGACGAACATATCATAAGAATCGGGATGATGAGGCAGATGGCGATATAGTCGGTGATTTTCTGGAAAAAGCTCCGTTGCTGTTTCACGTGCCAGATGGTGTTGAATGCATCTTCGATATACGACAGCAGCGAACTGATGGTCCATAGCAGCACAACAATGCCGACACCGACGAACAATCCCTGGGTGGCTGAGCTGAGGTATGAGTCGACGAATTGCAGACCGGTGGATATCACCTGGTGCTGTGATGGAAAGAAATTGTAGAGCTGTTCCTGCAGTAAGTCGGAGAGTCCGAATCCACGGCCTATAGCTACGAGCAGGGCGAAAGCGGGAACGATCGAGAGCACCGTGGAATAGGTGAGCGACATGGAGCGGAGCTGGAGATCGCGGTCGAAGAATGATCTTACGGCGAGGTTGCCGATTTTTACTACGCGCACCTTGGCCGTGCGCCTCGGGTCGTTCCAGACCCCGGTCACCGCGTACCTGACCCAGTCGGTCACCTTCGCGGTGAGTCGCTCTATGAATCCGGGCTTCCCTGTCTTGCCTTGTTTGTCTTTGTTTTTTTCGTCCACTTTCATATCGGTCCGTATATAAAAAGATTCCCGAAGCTGTGCCTGTGGAGCTTTGCTTCGGGAATCGTATGCTGCGACAGAGATGATATAAGCCGGGTTATGTGCGCCGGCATGGCCGGCGTGTCTGTCATTTATCTTTGCGGCCGGTTGCCCGGCGCGCTATAGCAGCCTACCCCCCGGCAATGGACGAGCAGCCCTTGAATGCCGGTATACTTGGCTTTGCAACTCGCAGGATGTGCGGCTCCTCCCGTCGCCGGAAGGACCGGTGGGCTCTTACCCCGCCTTTTCACCCTTGCCGCTCCCGCAGAGGGGAGGGCGGTTGTTTTCTGTCACACTTGCCCCGACGTCGCCGCCGGCTTCCCGTTAGGAAATGCGATGCTCTTTGTTGCCCGGACTTTCCTCTTTATGCTTGCGCATAGAGCGACAGACCTCATCTCTGTCTTCTGCAAAGTTACCGAAATTTTTCCGGATGTGCAAATAGGGCGTGCAAATTCAGACACCTTTGACGGCGAAAATGTCGGTCTCATTCACGCATCCGTATCATTTCTGTCTCCTTTATCTGTTTTTATCTATTTTCAAAACCTTATTCTCACCGTTTTTGTTCAGTGTTGTCGGTTTTTGTCCAATATGTCGACAACCAAGGCCAGGATTCCTGCCGGGGTGCAGCGGGAGGAGTCGACGCAGAGATGGTAATTGGCGGCATGTCCCCAGCGGCGGTTGGTAAAGTAATTGTAGTATGATTCCCGTTTGCGGTCTTCTTTCCTGGCTTTCTCCAGAGCCTCCTCTGCGCTCGAGGCATCTCCTCGGGCTATGATTGCCGCGGTGCGGCATTCGTCGGGTGCGTGGAGGAAAAGACTCACCGCCGACGGATGTTCGCGCATCACATAATCGGCTGTGCGCCCTACAATCACGCAGGGACCCTCTTCGCACAGCTGCTTTATCACGCGGCTCTGTAGCGCGTAGATGTCTTCGTCGCAGAGGCTGTTGGCCGAGTAGTCGGAGGTCTGCGATCCGTAGTTGAGCTGCAGCAGCGACCGCAGGAATGAAGGGCGCTTTTCATCGGCATCGCGGAACACGCGCTCCTCGAAGCCGAGTCGCCGAGCCGCCTCTATCAGAAGGGTCTTGTCGTAATAGGGTATGCCTAAGGCATCGGCTATGTATCTGCCTATTTTCCTTCCTCCGCTTCCGTACTGACGGCCGATCACTATCAGAAACCGGTCGGGAAGTAATGTCCGGAGTGATTCCGTAACGGTTTTCGTTTCTGCACCCATAATTTGCTATAATGTCAATTTGCTGATAAACAGAATGATGGATTGCGATCTTAAGTACGGATCGCAACTTTAATGCGTATAAACCACAAAATTAATAAAAAAATAGTTACTTTTGCAAAATAAATCATTCCCCGTCATATACGGGCAACATACAATAACAATGGCTACAGAAAATAAAGAGACTCCCGGAGAGCTCGGTATGTCTCTGTATGAAAAGATAGTGGATATGGCCGAGGGAGACTGTACTGAACTTCCGACGGTGATTTCAAGCCTGAAGGAAGCAGACAGTTCGGGGCAGTTCCTGACAAGTTCAGCACGTTATCTCTGGGCTGTGGACCGCGAGCGATTCGCGACGCAGGTGTCGGAACTGATCGAGGCCGCGATCGACAGGGACCGCGAACGGAGATATATCAGCTCGCTGCTGGAGGCTATATGGGGTCCCGACTACAGGGAGCGGGCCGGGGAGCTGAAGGCTTCTGACGATAATTTCCGCCGGATCTACAAGCGTATCCACCCTGCCGGATAGCCGTGTCACATCCACGCCGGGCATGGAGGAGCGTGAAAGACTTACAATCCTCTGCAAACCAAACAAGATGAAAAAGCGAATATTCATATTTTTAATTGCGATAATGGCAATGACATCAGCAAAATCAGCCGACAGCATCCCTGCGGGGCCGGTGGTGGACATCCGCACCTCTCTCGGCGATATCAAAGTCCGCCTGTATGACGACACTCCGAAACACCGCGACAATTTTCTGAAACTTGTCAGGGAAGGATTCTACGACGGCGTACTTTTCCATCGTGTGATAAAGGACTTCATGATCCAGACGGGCGATCCCTCGTCGCGCACGGCCGACTCCACGGCTATGCTCGGTGCCGGCGATCCGGGTTATACCATCGAGGCCGAGATTGCATATCCCCGCCATTACCACAAGCGCGGGGCTCTTGCCGCGGCGCGTACAGGCGACCAGGTGAATCCTGAACGTCGCAGCAGTGGCTCGCAGTTCTACATAGTTACCGGGGAGAAGGTTGCCGCAGCCAGGATGGCACAGATGGCGGAAAATGCAGTTATGGGGAAGCGTCAGCAATATTTCCGTACGCTTGTGGAGCGCGACAGAGAGAAGATCTCCGCTCTCGAGGCCGCCGGCGACCGTGACGGTCTTGAGGCGCTCCGGCAGAGTCTCATAGCCGAGACCGAGAACGCCGTCAAGGCAGAGCCTCTTCCGGATAACATTGTGAATGATTATACCACCGTGGGAGGCACTCCGCATCTCGACGGTCAGTACACCGTATTCGGAGAGGTGATTTCCGGTATGGACACAGTTGAGAAAATAGAGAATGTGGCCACCGGAAGAGCCGACAGACCTCTGGAGGATGTCCGCATAATCTCCGCAACAATCGAGAAATAGCATGGACAGGCCCTCTTGTAAGACCGCAGCGATGATTTTTTTGCGGTAAAGGGGCGAATTTCTCGATTTTATTTTGTCAGTATAAATTAATTACCTAATTTTGACTGAATTTTATTCCCCGCATGGGAGGTTCCGTCTGCAGGAATCTTCCCTGGCACAGTCTCCGGGCTGCAAGGGGTCATATAATATTGATCTATGAACGAGCTTGACAAGATGGAATCCATAGAAGAGACCGTCAAAACGACCCCCGCGGAGATTCCCGCGGAAACTGAGAAAGAATGCGTCGAGAAGACCTCTCCGGCCCTCGACATAGCAGAAGTTGCCGATGAGTCCGCAAAAACTGTCGATGTGCACCGGTATCATTCCATGACAAAGCAGGAGTTGCTTGCGGAATTGAAATCGATACTCGAAGCCGACAACATGGAGGCGCACCGGGAGGTTACCGCCCTCAAGCAGGCTTTCTTCAACGTGAAGAGCCGCGAGAGCATGGAGGCGCTTGCCGCCTTTGTCGAGGCTGGCAACCAGCCTGACGCTTTTGTGCCCGAACCTGATGAGACGGAAGCGGAGTTCAAGAACCTTCATTCCGATTTCAAAGAGCGTCGGGCCGCATATCTCGAGGCCGAGGATAGCCGCCGCCGCGACAATCTCGCCAAAAAGGAGGAGATTCTCGCGAAAATGTGCGAGATCGCGGGCGACATCGACAATGTCAATGTCAAGTTCCAGGACTTTCAGCAGCTTCAGCAGGACTTCCGTGCCATCAAGGATGTGCCGCCGTCGGCCGAGACAGAAATCTGGAAACAGTTCCAGACAGTGGGCGAGCAGTTCTACGACCATCTGAAGATGAACAAGGAGCTGCGAGACCTTGATTTCAAGAAGAACCTCGAGGCGAAGCGTCTTCTTATCGAAAATGCTGTGAAACTTGCCGATGTCCCCGATGTTGTGCAGGCGTTCCGTCAGCTTCAGACCCTTCATGAGGAATGGCGCGCACTTGGCCCGGTAGCCAAGGAGCTCCGCGATTCCGTCTGGGAGGAGTTCAAGGAGGCATCGGCGGTGGTGAACCGCCGTCATCAGGAATTTTTCGAGAAGCGCAAGGAGGAGGAAGCTGCCAACGAGGAGCGTAAGACACGGCTGTGCGAGGAGGTGGAGACAATAGTCCCCGCCGGACTCAATACCTTCAGCGAGTGGCGTGCGGCCACCGACCGTATCATCGACCTTCAGAAACGTTGGAAAGAGACCGGATTCGCATCGAGAAAGTCAAACACCCTTCTTTACAACCGGTTCCGCAAGTCGTGTGATGATTTCTTCGCTGCCAAGACCGCCTATTTCCAGCAGACGCGCGATGAATTCAATACCAACCTTGAGAAGAAGACTGCCCTCTGCGAGAGAGCCGAGGCGCTGAAGGAGACCGACGATATCCAGAAGGCCACTGCCGAGATTGTGAAGCTTCAGGCCGAATGGAAGAAGATCGGCAGCGTGCCGCGCAAGGTGAGCGACGCCGTATGGCAGCGGTTCACCACGGCATGCAATTATTTCTTCGATGAGCGCAAGCGCATCAACCGTGAGCGTCGCGGAGCGGAGAACGAGAATCTCGATGCCAAGCGCGCCATCATAGCCAAATTGCAGGAGCTTCCCAAGGATGGCGACCGCAATGAGGTGATAGGCCGCGTCAAGGAGCTCCAGACGGAGTGGCAGCAGATAGGTTTTGTGCCGTTCAAGCTTAAGGACAAGGTTTTCGAGGAATATCGCAAGGTGGTGGATGAAATCTACGATGCCTACAAGTCACGTGAGAGTCGCCAGCGCATGTCCCGTTTTCAGGAGCGTGTGTCGGAACTGAAAGGTGACGACCGTCAGATGGGACGCGAGCGTGACAAACTCGTCCGTGCGCTTGAGGCACGCCGCGGAGAATTGCAGACTATCGAAAACAATATGGGCTTCTTCAACGTTAAATCCTCGGCCGGCAGCTCGCTCGTCAGAGAGATGGAGAACAAGATCGCCCGCCTCAAGACCGACATCAGGGAAATTGAAGAGAAAATCGTTCTTCTCGACGCCAAGGAAGAGAAGAACGACTGACCGCGTGACATGCATTGCCACGTAAAAATATAATCACAATATCAGGATGCGGGTCTCCATTGCGGGGAGCCGTATCTTTTTAAAGTTACTATGAGTATAATCACATATTTGACTGAAAGAAAAATTTCCGGAAGAATCAGAATCATGGTTGTTGCAGCCATAGCGGCCGCTGTCTTCCTGCCGGCGTCCCTGTCGGCGCAGAGTCTTGCGGAATCCGGATTTATCAGAAATACCGACTATAAGGAGAATATAGAGAAGGCTGTGAACGGCAATCCCGAATCGCAGCGGATAGTGGCCGAGTGCTATCTGGCTGGCGCAGGTGTCCCCAAGGATGTGAACGAGGCATGGAAATGGCTGGTAAAGGCGGCCGGTAACGGCGACATCGACTCCCATTACCTCATCGGCACACTCTACCGTGACGGTAACGGAGTGCGACAGAACTACGAGGAGTCTGCCTATTGGTTCCGGAAAGCCGGCAAGAACGGTCATCACAGGGCTCAGGTGGAGATTGCCCGTCAGTTTGCCGAAGGTCTCGGTGTCCAGCAGGATTACCGCATAGCGGCCGAAAACTATTGGCGTGCTGCGGAGGGCGGTGATCCCGAAGGCGCATATTATTATGCCAGGCTCGTCAGCGAAGGCCTCGCCGGCATGAAGGATCTTCCAAAGGCATTGAAATATTATAAGAAGGCTGCCGCCGCCGATTTCGGCGATGCCAGGGAGAAGGTGCGCGAGCTTGAGAGTCAGGGCGTGAAAGAACCGGTGGTCCGCAAGTTTGTGCCTAAGAAAAAGACAGCAACCCGCAGCAAATCATCAAAATCAAGAAAGAGAAGATGAATACAACAGAACTTATCCAGATCAATATATCGGGGCCGGACCGCAGTGGCCTCACAGCCGATCTTACCGAGATCCTTGCCAAGTATGACGCCACTATCCTCGACATAGGACAGGCCGACATCCATCACACACTCGCCCTCGGACTGCTGGTGAAAACCGACTCGAAGCGCAGCGGCGACATACTGAAGGAACTCCTCATCAAGACCGGAGCTCTCAACGTTCAGGTGCATTTCGATCTCGTCGGAGAGGAGGACTATAACAACTGGGTCCGGATGCAGGGCAAGAACCGCTATATCGTGACAATTCTCGGACGAAAGATCACGGCCAGACAGATTGCCAAGGTCACGAGGATCATTTCCGACCAGGGTCTCAACATCGAGACTATCCAGCGTCTCACGGGCCGTATGCCTCTTGACGAATCTGAGAAACCGCTCACCAAAGGCTGTATCGAGATGTCGGTGCGGGGTATGCCTGCCGACAGGGAGCGGATGCAAGGTGAGTTCATGAAGCTGTCGCAGTCGCTTGATTTCGACATATCGCTGCAGGAGGACACCATTTATCGCCGATGCCGTCGTCTTATCTGTTTCGATATGGACTCCACGCTTATCCGAACGGAGGTGATCGACGAGCTTGCCGATCGTGCCGGAGTGGGAGCCCAGGTGCGTGCCGTCACAGAAGCGGCAATGAGGGGAGAGATCGATTTCCGCGAGAGTTTCACGCGTCGTGTGGCATTGCTGAAAGGGCTCGACATATCAGTCATGCGGGAAATAGCTGAGAATCTTCCCATCACGGAGGGTGTCGGACGAATGATGGAGGTGCTCCGCCGCTCAGGCTATAAAACGGCGATCCTTTCCGGAGGCTTCACATATTTCGGGGAATATCTCAAGCAGAAATTTGGCTTCGATTATGTCTATGCCAACGAACTCGAGGTGGATCCCTGCGGAAAACTTACGGGACGCCACCTCGGTGACATCGTTGACGGCCAGCGTAAGAAGGAGCTCCTCAGGCTCATAGCGCAGGTGGAGAAAATCGATATCGCGCAGACCATAGCTGTCGGCGACGGAGCCAACGACCTCCCGATGCTCTCCACGGCCGGTCTCGGCATCGCTTTTCACGCCAAGCCAAAGGTCAAGGCCGAGGCCTCTCAGAGTCTTTCTTCGATCGGTATCGACGGGGTGCTCTATTTCCTTGGCTTCAAGGATTCCTACATCCAGCCGCCAGTACCTCCGACTGCCGACTGATATCGCTTTATACTTATTTACTTTACCGCACAACAGACTTACGATGAGTTCTTTATTGCTTTCAGTCCTGACTGCGGCGGCCAGCTTGGCGGCTTCAGTCACGGCCACTCCCGATACGGCGGAGGCCATTGTCATGGCCCCCGACACAGTGTCCGAAGTACTGATAGACACCATTCCTCCCGCAGATCTCCGCGGGCGCGAGCGTGTCGGACTGGTGCTCAGTGGCGGAGGCGCCAAGGGCATCGCCCATGTGGGCGTGATCAAGGCTCTTGAGGACAATGATATACCGGTCGATTATGTGACCGGCACTTCGATGGGCGCGATTGTCGGAAGTCTATATTCCTGCGGATGGAGCCCGGAGCGCATGCTCGAGCTGTTCACATCCTCCGACTTCCTCGACTGGAGTACAGGGACCATCAACAAGAACAAAATCTATTACTACAACAGTCCCGATCCGACTCCGAAATGGATCAGCGTCAATATCAATTTCAAGGATGAGGAGGCGCTTCCATATCAGGTGATTCCCACCAGTCTTGTCAGTCCCCTGCCGATGAACATCGAGTTTCTGAAGCTCTATTCCCCTTACACCGATCAATGCGGAGGCGATTTCAACAGTCTGTTCGTACCGTTCCGCTGTGTGGCCAGCGATGTCTACCACAAGCACAAGGTGGTCCTCGGCAACGGAAGTCTTGGTGACGCGGTCCGCGCGTCGATGAGTTTTCCTCTGGTGTTCAAGCCGATCAAACTCGATGGGGTGCTGATGTACGACGGAGGCATATATGACAACTTCCCCGTCGACGTGATGAGGGAGGATTTCAATCCCGACTTCATCATCGGCGTGTCGGTGTCGGGCGCTGACAGCAAGCCGGTACAGGGCGATGTCTACAGCCAGCTCGAGGATATGATCATACAGAACAACGATTATAAGGTGCCTCCGGAATCAGGCATCAAGATTCAGGTGCCGGTTCTCGATTACGGTGTGCTGCAGTTCAACAAGGCGAAGACTATCTACGATATCGGCTACAAAACCGGCCTCTCTATGGTGGATTCCATCAAGAGCCGCGTCTCGGCGCGTGTCACAAAGGAGAGTGTGGACAGGCGCCGCGCGGTGTTCGCCAGGCTCACTCCACGGGTGCTGTTCGATTCGGTGTCGGTAGCCGGGGTCAATGCCGACCAGTCGCGCTACCTGTCATATCTCTTCAACCGCGGGGGACAGGCTCCCTTCGGACTGAGGCAGACGGAGAACGCCTACTACAGGGCTGTTACCGACGGCACGCTCTCCAACCTTGTGCCGCAGGCACGGTTTGGCGCCCGCGGCAACAACACGCTGCTTCTCGACGCAAGTGTGAAGCGTCCGTGGTCCATCGGTGTGGGAGGCTGGATCACGAGCAGTTCCAACTCCATGCTATATCTCAATCTCGGTTTCCATACGCTGAGTCTCAACTCTCTCGACGTATCGATTGGTGGCTGGATCGGACAGTCGTACTATGCAGGGATGCTGAGCGCGCGTTTCTCGCTGAGGACCCGAGTGCCGTCATTTCTTAAGTTCGACGGTGTGCTCCAGCGTCAGAAGTTCTTTGACAACGAGGTGCTGTTCTACAAGACTCCGTCACCGGCGTTCATCACTGAGGTGGACAATTTCGCCCGTGCGAGCTTTGTGTGGGCAATAGGGCGCAAGATGCGCGGCACCGTGAGCCTTGCGGGCGGCTATATAGCTGACTCCTACTATCCGAGTTCGCTCGACAACTTCTCCGACCGCAGCAAGGACCGCACACAGTACCGTATCGGAGTGGCGACCGTCGGAATCGACCAGAGCACACTCGACAACGAACTCTATCCGAGCAGCGGTCTAGCATGGCATTCCAAATTGAGATTCAGCTATGAGATGTCGCGTTTCCTGCCTCAGGGCGAGAAGCAGGGGGAAGGAGGTTTTTCCGGAACTCCCCGCGCGTCGGTAGACCTTTTCTGGAAACAGTTCTTTCCCGTGAGACGCACGTTCAGATTCGGCGCGTCCGCCTACGCTTATGCCACCGCCCAGCAACTCCGGCAGAACTACACGGCGACTCTTATCCATGCGCCGGCCTTCGCACCGACACCATCCACTAAAAACTACTTCAACGTCGCGTTCCGTTCCGACAACTTTGTGGCAGCCGGAGTGATTCCGATCTGGACTCCGCGACGCAACATGCAGATCCGCGGAGACTTCTACGCGTATGCGCCGCTTCGCGAACTCAAGGATATGGGAGAGAGTCCTGCTGAATATGGAGCATGGCTCAACAGGGTGGAATTTCTCGGAGAGGTCGCGGCGGTCTACAATTTTCCCTTTGCCAGCCTCTCGGTATACGTAAATTACCTCTCGTATCCTTCGAATAACTGGAACTTCGGCATCAACTTCGGTCTATTTTTCCAGGCACCGAAACTCCTGAGATAGTCATGCGCTCTAATCTTCCGTGATGAGAGCCGTGAACTGGGGGCTGCTCCAGATAGTGGAGTCGGCGAGGATGAGCATAACCGGGCGCCGGAGTGTATTGTTGATTTCGCGGGTGCGTTCGCTCCCGGCCGCCATGAAGGCGGTGGCCAGGGCGTCGGCCTCCATCGCGGTGGAGGCGAGCACTGTGGCGCTGATCACGTCGGTCTGCACCGGACGTCCGGTCTTTGACGAGATTGTATGTCCGTAGATTCGGGAACCATCCTTATGGAAGTTGCGGTAATTTCCCGATGTGGCCATTCCCATGTCGGTAAACGCCACTATGCATGCCGATTCACGGCTGTCGGCCGAGGCTCCGTGGACGGGGCGGTCCACCGATACACGCCAGTCTCCTCCCGATGGGGAAACTCCTGCAGCCCGGATTTCTCCGCCTATCTCCACAAGATAATCCTTCACTCCGTTTTCGGTCAGCATTTCGGCCACTCTGTCGCATCCGAATCCCTTGGCTATGGCGGAAAAATTGAAGCTTATCGCAGGATTCTCCTTCACCAGCGCGTCGTGGCTGAGACGGGTCTTCTGTATGCCGCAGAGGGCGAGCAGAGAGTCCGTCCTCGCCGTGTCGGCCGTTGCCTTATGCCCCGGTCCGAATCCCCAGGCAGCTATCAGAGGTCCGAGTGTGGGGTCGAACGCGCCACCGGATATCTTGTTGACCCGCTTCGACATCACGTAGACCCGGATGAAATCAGTGTTCACCGGCACCGAGTTTCCACGGTTTACCCGCGAGACGAGAGACGTCGTGTCGAACACGTTGAGCGAGCGTCCCACCTCTTCAAGGACTCTCAGCGCGGAATCGGCAAGCGATTCCGGGCCGCGGAATGTGAGGTGATATGAGGTGTTCCAGATCATCCCCTCCGCTTTGGCATAGCCGTCGGATTGGGATTCACTCTTTTTATTGTTTCCGCCGCATGCTGAAAAGAGCATCGGGAGCAGAAAGAGCAACGTAAACAGGCCGGGAAGTAGAGTTAAAGCAGATTTTTTCATAAATTTTCAAAAAAATGTCGCGCTAAATTAGCAAAAAATGCCGGAATTTGCTAAATTTACGCCATATATATCATTCTGTCTTAAGATACAACAAAAAATACAGCATGTTTTTTGTCGGGTGAAGTATAAAATGTTATCCGGATTGTCTGACCCGGATGATTGCCTAAAATATCAACGACAGTCTCTAACCATCAGGTTCTCAGGTAGTGATGACTTGTAGAACTTGAATAAAAGATAATTGCTATGAAAGAGTCATTTTTATTTCTTGCCAACGGCTTTGAGGAGATAGAAGCCCTCACTGCAGTCGACGTATTGCGGAGGGCAGAGATGCCGGTCCGGACCGTTTCCATCACGTCTTCACTTCAGGTGACCGGCGCGCATGGTGTCACAGTAAAAGCCGATGTGATTTATGACAGCACACTGTTTGCCGATCCGGCATGGCTGATTCTACCCGGAGGTATGCCCGGTGCAGAGAATCTTGCCGGGTTCGCTCCGCTCACCGGCCTTCTGGCGCGTCAGCTCGCATCTGAAGAGGGGCGCATTGCGGCAATCTGTGCCGCTCCGGCGGTGGTGCTCGGCAGAGCCGGTCTTCTCAAGGGCCACAAGGCCACATGTTATCCCGGTTTCGAGGGAGACCTCATCGGCGCCGAGTATGAAGACCGTGCTGTAGTGGCCGATGACAAGTTTGTTCTCGGCAACGGACCTGCCAACGCTCTGGTCTGGGCGCTTGCAATCGTGGACAAGGCACTCGGCAACGACCGGTCGAGAGGGGTGGCCAACGGGATGCTTCTCTATCCGTGCGGCAATGACAACTTCGACTTTCTCTTCGGATGACAAACCATCATTATAATCATAATCGATAATCCTCTATAATCGGATACAATCTTGTTATAATGGATATATATTACACCATAAAAGGAGCCGGCGAATCTCAATACAGAGAAAAGATGAGCCGGTTCCTTTCCTTTGCCCTTCCGGTTTGTTCCGCCGACGAGGTGCGACAGCTGATCAAGGATTTTCAGAACCGTTATCATGATGCACGCCATGTATGCTGGGCGTACATGCTCGGTCCGGAGCGGGCAGAGTGGCAGGTCAATGATAATGGCGAACCGTCGGGCACGGCCGGCCGGCCGATCCTTGGGCAGATCAATTCCCGCGGACTTACGGACGTTATGGTGGTGGTGGTGCGATATTTCGGAGGAATCAAACTCGGGACTTCCGGACTCATCGCGGCCTACCGCGAGGCAGCCTCTCTCGCACTCGACGAGGCGGGCATAAAGGAGATGAGGCGTAAACGGCGTATCCGGGTCACTTTCGGTTACGAGACCACCGATCGCGTGATGCGCGTGGTCAAGAGTCCCGATGTGGATGTGATCAGCAAGCGGTTCGATAATCTATGCTCTGTTGAAATAGAGTTCCCGCTCGACGCCGCACCCGAAATCGAAGGGAAATTGTCCTCAGTGGAGGGTTCCTTTATAGAGGAATTGACTGTCGGTATGGATTAAAGCGTATGAAAGTCAAGAAAATTTCTCAAATTAATCGCCTAAATGCGTGATATTTCAAAAAAAATTACGATATTTGCATTGCAAAATGCGCGATAATCGTGTGATTTCGCCCATTTAGACAGTTAAACGGTTGAATCAAAATAAGTTGTGCGGTTGTGGCCGTACTCAAGGAAAAAGAAAAGAACAGAAAATTATCAAGAAAATGACAAAGGCAGACATCGTAAACGAGATTTCTCGTAGCACCGGCCTTGAGAAGGCAGCGGTCCTCGCGACAGTTGAGAAGTTTATGGAAGTTGTTAAGGATTCTATGGCAGCCGGCCATAACGTGTATCTCCGCGGTTTCGGCAGCTTCGTGATCAAGACCCGCAAGGAGAAAACCGCCCGCAACATTTCCAAGAACACAACAATCAAGATCCCCGAGCACAACGTGCCCACCTTCAAGCCTTCGAAGGTTTTCCTCGAGGACGTGAAGTAAAACGTAAAAAGAAGAAATTAAGGATTTCCGGCAGACTTTCTTCTGCCGGAATTCCATTGTTTTAAATAAAACTTTAAAATCAATAACAGTTATGCCCAGCGGAAAGAAGAGAAAAGGCCACAAGATGGCCACTCATAAGCGCAAGAAGAGACTGAGAAAGAATCGTCATAAGAAGAAATAAGCGATTCTCAGCCCGGTCAGGCGCAAGAGAACCAAAAGAGCAAACCTTGCCCCCGACTTCCCCGCAAGGGGAAGGGCAGTTTGTTCTTTTTTTTGTAGGTATGGACGGCGCGGGGAGCTGTCCTGAATAATTAATTTTAGTGATGAAAAGCGAATTAATAGTAGACGTCAATCACGAGGAAGTGTCGATTGCCCTGCTTGAGGATTCCCGCCTGGTGTCGCTGCAGAAGGAGAGCCGCAACATTGCGTATGCTGTAGGAGACCTTTACATGGCTAAGGTGAAGAAAATCATGCCGGGACTCAACGCCGCTTTCCTCGACGTCGGTTACGACAAGGACGCTTTTCTCCATTATCTCGATCTCGGTCCGCAGTTCAGCACCTATTCGAAATTCCTCGAAGAGGCAATGGCCGACAAGAAGAAGGTGCCGGCAATCTCCAGGTTCAAGCCGGAACCCGACATCCCGAAACAAGGCACCATACAGGATGTGGTGAAGCCAGGGCAGGTGCTGCTCGTGCAGATCGCCAAGGAACCGATCTCTTCCAAGGGTCCGAGGCTAACCACCGAAATTTCGTTTACCGGACGCTACATGGTGCTGATGCCTTTCGGAAACAAGATTTCCGTTTCTCAGAAAATAAAATCCACCGAGGAGAAAATACGCCTCCGCCAGCTTGTCGGCTCGATCAAGCCCAAAGGGTTCAGTGTGATTGTGCGCACATCGGCTGAAAACAAGAAAGTGGCGGAACTCAACAATGAGATGCGGACGCTGGTGAAATGCTGGGAGGATTCCATTGCCAAGATGCAGAGAAGCCAGACCCCCAGCCTCATCTATGAAGAGGACTCGCGCACTGTGAGCGTGATCCGCGATATGTTCAGCCCGAATTTTGAGAACATCTATGTCAACGAGTCCGAGACTTTCACGCAGATCCAGAACTACGTGGCGCTTATCGCGCCCGAGAACAAGGACATAGTGAAGCTCTATGCCAAGGACACCCCGATTTTCGACAATTTCAACATCACCCGCCAGATCAAGAGCAGTTTCGGCAAGACTGTGTCGTTCCGCAGCGGGGCTTATATCATCATCGAGAGCACAGAGGCTCTTCATGTGATAGATGTCAACTCAGGCAATCGCAGCAAGGCGAGCCAGGATCAGGAGAGCAACGCTCTCGACGTCAATCTCCGGGCTGCCGACGAGATAGCGCGACAGCTGCGTCTTCGCGATATGGGCGGCATCATTGTGGTCGACTTCATCGACATGAACAAGGCTGAGCATCGCCAGACGCTCTACGACCACATGAGGGAGGTGATGGCCAACGACCGTGCGCGCCACAACATACTTCCTCTCAGTAAATTCGGTCTGATGCAGATCACGCGCCAGCGGGTGCGTCCCGCTCTTGACATCACCACCAGCGAACAGTGTCCCTCATGCTTCGGCAAGGGTGAGGTGCAGGCTTCGATACTGTTCACCGACAAGCTCGAGGAGAAAATAGAGTATCTTGTGGAGCACCTGAAAGTAAAGAAGTTCACTATGTACATCCATCCTTTCGTGGAGGCATACGTTAAGAAGGGGGTATTCTCGCTTTTCGGAAAATGGCGCCGCCGCTTCGGACGCGGCTTCAAGGTTATCGCCGATGAGAGCCTCGCCTATCTGGAGTACAAGGTCTTTGACGATACCAACAAGGAAATCGACCTCAAGGAAGAGAGTGACATCAGTTCGTCGCAGAGCAAAAACCGTGTAAAAGTCAAAAACAGAGATAAGGAGGAAAACTGACCTCGCAATCCGACAACTCAGGCCGCCGGCATCCTCATGATGTCGGCGGCTTTATTCTTACGGGCGCGCTATTTCCCCTGCGCGCTCTTCTCTGTCGGTTTTCGGGTTCTTATTTCTGGTTATTGGCCCGGGAGGCGAGGAAGTCGGCCACCACGAATGTTGAGCCGCCGATGAATATGATGTCGTCGGATGCGGCTTGCTCTCTGGCCAGGGTGTATGCCGCGGCCGGTGTGTCGCACAGTCCGGTGGTGAATGCCGGATTGGCATTGCGGAAGCGTTCGAGCAGTTCGTGACGCTCCATGGCGCGGGGCACCGACGCCTGCGTGATGTAGAATATGGTGTCAGCCGGAAGGTTGCCGAACAGACCCAGTATATGGTCGAGGTCTTTGTCGGCGACAAATCCGATCACTACATGCAGCCTTCCCCGGATCTCCGCGTGCATGTCGTTCAGTTGGCGGACATTGCTCATGATGCCGGCTTCGTTGTGGCCCGTGTCGCATATCACAGTGGGATTCTCCTCCAGTTTCATCCAGCGCCCCGCAAGGTGTGTGTTGTCGATCACCCGTGCGAATCCGCGTATCATGCATTCGTCGGAAATCTCCACTCCGGTGCGGCGCAGTTCCTCGAGCGCCACGCGTGCGGTGTTGACATTCTTCTTCTGGTAGAGGCCCGAGAGGGGAGTGGCGAGCCTTGAGTTGGCTTCTGTGTCTGTTTCCCGGTAAGCTTCTCGGAGGGGGGCGCCGGTTTCCTCCGCCTTTCTGCGGAACACGCTCTCCACTTCTCCCTCGGCCTCACCGATTACAACCGGAATGCCATTCTTGATTATGCCGGCCTTTTCCGAAGCTATCTGCGCGAGGGTATCCCCCAGGAATTGCTTGTGGTCGTTGGAGATATTCGTGATCACCGACAGCAGCGGAGTGATGATGTTGGTGGAATCGAGCCGGCCTCCCATGCCGGTCTCCACCACTGCGATGTCCACGTTCTCGGCGGCGAACCAGTCGAAGGCCATCATCATGGTGAGTTCGAAGAAAGATGGTTTTCCGTCGTAGCCTGCCTCCCGGAAGCGGCGGATGAAGTCAGTGACGCGTTCTTCCGGTATCATGTCGCCGTTTATCCGCATCCGTTCGCGGAAGTCCACAAGGTGCGGCGATGTGTAGAGACCGGTTCGGTATCCCTGTTCCTGAAGTACGGAGGCCATCAGGTGCGACACGCTCCCTTTGCCGTTGGTCCCGGCCACGTGGATGGAGCGGAAGCGGCGGTGAGGGTTGCCGAAATAGTCATCGAGCGCGATGCTGCGTTCAAGCCCCGGTTTGTAGGCGGCTGCGCCGATGCGTGAGAACATCGGGAGCTGGGCGAAAAGCCATTCGAGCGTTTCTTTATAGTCCATATAGCAGATAGCCGGCGGTTCCGGCCATTATGATTATGAGTATGGGATGGATTCTGATTTTCTTCTCTTTGTATTTTATGGGGAAATATGCGAGGCAGAATGCGGCGGCACAGATGCCGATGTTGATCCACAGCTGGCTGTCTATGCCGTTAGGGTTGAAGTTGGCCGCATTCATGAGCATGATTGCGGCGGAGGCTATGAGCCCTACCACCACGGGCCGCAGACCGTTGAATATGGCCTTTATCGAGCCGCTTTCCCGGTGTCGGCGGATGAAATGAGAGGCATATAGCACGAGCAGGAAGGATGGTACCGTCACGGCGAGCGTGCAGAGCACCGATCCCAAGAGCCCCCATCCTGTGGAGGCAAGTGCCGGGTCGACGGCTCCTGGCGCCACATATCCGATATATGTGGCGGAGTTGATGCCGATCGGCCCGGGGGTCATCTGCGAGATGGCCACAATGTCGGTGAACGTAGTCTCGGAGATCCAGCCGGGTTCCACCACGGCTTTTTCCACCAGCGAGAGCATTGCGTAGCCGCCCCCGAAGCCGAAGATGCCTATCTTGAGATAAGCCCAGATAAGTTTCAGATAGATGTTCATGGTCTGTTGAGGATTCTATATGCTCATCGTTTGTCGTTCCGGGATGTCTTGATGCGCGGAAGCCACCAGAAGAGGAATCCTCCGGCGGCTCCGAGGAGTATGTAGAGTATGGGATTGGAGACGAAGCCGAGATCCAGCGATATCATCAGCGCGACCACCAGCGGAATCCATACCGTCTTCCAGCGGAGTTTCGCCGCCTTGGCGGATGTCAGCACCGGGGCGATGATAAGCGCTACAACAGCGGGACGTATACCCATGAAGATAGCTGAAATCACCCGGTTGTTCTTGATCATCTCAGGTGTGAGGAAGATGGCTATCGCCAGGATTATCAGGAAAGAGGGGAGTATGGTTCCCAACGATGCCACCACGCTTCCGCTGGTGCCGCGCAGCTTGTCGCCGACGGCCGTCGCTATGTTCACGGCCAGGATGCCGGGCAGAGACTGCGCTATGGCAAGAAGATCGAGAAAGTCATCTTTCTCGATCCAGTGATACCGGTCCACAATCTCACGTTCGATTATGGAAATCATGGCCCAGCCCCCTCCGAATGTGAAGGCTCCTATCTTAAAAAACGTAGCGAACAGCCTCCAGTAGGAAGCTGTCCGCTGTTCTATGTCGTTGTCTGTATCCATTATGTCACTATTCCTGTAAGTACTTTTTCCCTTGCCGCACATAGATGCGCCCTTTTTCAGGAACCCGCACCTTGCGTCCTTCGAGGTCATAGATCTCCTCGCAACCTTTGTCGGAAAGGACTTCTTCCACTCCGGTGGTCGGCTCCATGAACTCATCGTTAACGAATTTCTTGAGTCCTCCGTCCAGGAAGGTCACCCACACCGTATCCCCGTCGGGAATGATTGATGTTATGGCATCGTTATCATTAACGCTTTTGCAACTGAATTTATTGAATAAAAACCCTTCGCCGCGAACAAGAACATTGCCGGCTGCGAACCAGATCACATCTCCATCGCAGGCCACTGCGGAGCATTCCGCCGGCATTGCGCTGACTGTGTGCTCGAACGGAGTGTATTTCCCATCGCTGTATTTCATCATTCCCTTCTCGGTGGCTGCGACCACTGTCCCGTCCTCCAACACGCAGAGTCCGCTGATATTGGCCGAAGACCCGGGAATGAACTTAAGCGAATTGCCGTCGACGTATCCTAATTTGTCACCCTTGGTGTTGCTCTGCACGCCGAACCACATCCGGCTGTCTTCTTTCGACCATGCCAGAGTCTGGAAACTGTAGAACGATGAAGTCGGTTCGGGTCCGTCGAATTTCTCATCTTCCTCATTTGGAAGTCTATGAAGAATCATTTGGGATGCTCCCACCCACAGTCCGTCTGCGAATACTATGGATTTTACGTTCTGCGTGTGGATGGTATCGAAGTCAATACCGGAAAACAGATTGTCCTTAAACGTGGCTACGCCTCTGTAGCCCGGGCCTCCTGCGAATACCAGACCGTCGGCCACTGTGACTGCGGTGATGTCATTGAATCCCTGAGATGCGAATGTGTTCTGCTCTCCTGTTGATTTGTCAAACCGCATCAGGCCCTCGCTTGTAGCAACCCATACCGCATCGGTGTCGACCGCCGCCTGATAATAGCGTGTGTTCCCCTTTCCTGAGGCGGATACGCCCGAGACCGCCAGCATCATGGCCGCCAGCCCCATTTCTTTTATAAACTTTCCCATATCAAAAACCTTTAGTTACTTTTTTAACAAATAGTTCTCCATTAACCATGTATCTGACAAGATACAATCCCTCCGAAGGTAATTCGGTGCTTATGTTGTAAGAACCGGCTTCTATTTCTTTAGGCGTAATAAGATTCTTTACAATTGATCCGTCTTTATTCAGTATTGCTAAAGAAACGTACGAATGTTTCTCTAACTGAATATTGATGTCAACAGCTCCTTGACATAGATTGATGCTGAAGTTATTGTTGATTGGATTACTCTGTGATTTCTGAGAATCCTTTTCAGGCATATTTTGATTCGAAGGGAGCATTTGTTTAAGTAAATGCTTCAGGTTGGTGGATATAGTCCTGACAATCAGTTTGCCATCCGCATCATATTTCAGGTTGTTGTTGGCGATCTGGATGTTAAGTAAATTGTTTAACGCACTGCTGTTGTTCGAGATGAATAAATCCTCAAAAAGAGGAATAACGCTTTGAATACCTTTATTGAGTTTGTCGAATACCAGATAGTTCAAGCTATTATTGTTTCTACATAAATTCAATAGCATCGTGTAGGTCTCACAATTCTTGATTTTGTCAGGGTTGCTATAGATTGAACTGTTCCATATTCCATCCCACGCATTATACAAAGTCTCAAAATTAGTCCTTGTCTGCGAATTGATATTGTTTATCGAATTAAGAATAAAAGCTTCTTGACCGGAAGTTAATTTAACATTATCTATCGTAGCAAGATTGTTTGCGATGGCACTTTCAAGACTGGAATCTTCGGTTCCGGAGTTAGAAACGCGATAATATTGTAATACTTTTCCATAGGATGTTCCTGATAATGCGTTACGAGGGTGAAAAGTGCGGGTAAGAGATCCCGGTTTACTTTCCCAATCATAACCATGATGGTTCTTGTCGGAATTTTTGGATATGGATCCATGGGTATATTCGTATACACCATTATTTAGAAATCCCCATAAATCTACCGCGCTGTTGTTTGCTGTAGCTCCTGAACGGGTGTACCTTATACATCCGGGGAAACGTTCTGAGGAGTAAAATAAGTCAAAACATGCTAACGAGTTTGCCTCTCCGTGTATATAATATGCTGACCCAGGATAGCAAGGCCATTCCCAATAGGAAGTTATTCCGCCAGTCCACGAAATACAGTTATAAGTGGAAGATGCGAGTCCTGATGCCAATGCATCGTCTTCCTTTAGATTTTCGAAATAGTAGGTGACAGGGCTTGACTTACAGCCTGCATATATTTCGCAATTTCCGATTGGATTGAATGAACTTGATGACGATATAACCATTCTGGATACATCGATGATTTTGGGAAGTTTTTGTTTTATTCTTGAATTATAATTCCACTCATAATCTCCTTTTGACGCGTAATTGTCATTATAAGCGAATACGGTGCAATTAGAAGGGGAATCGCCTTTCATAAGCCAGATTATCGGATCACAGCCATTGCTGACAGTGAATATGTTCTGAGTGTTTGAGGAGTCGACAAACTTGCCGAGGTTGACACCCATAGAACATATTGGAACGTTTTCATACCTCATTTGATTATTGACAATCAAATTGCATAGTCCTGTTGTCCCGTTTTTGTAAGTTCTGACCTTAATGATATAGGTGCCAGAACGAGGAATAGTCACGACTAATTGGGCTTTGCCATCTTTCGAAATTGCGCTCCATGAATTTTTATCAGGAAAACCTGAGTCGAACACTTCAAGAAAATGCTGTATTCCATTGACTCCTTCGGAGGCACATATAACCGTCTGACCCTGTCTGAAATATGCATTTGTATAGAATGTATATCCGAACCATGGAACTTCGCGATATTGAAAATCATACGGCACGTATGGTTCGAAATTACCGGAAGTTGCGCTTATGGTGTCTTTGCCGATGGTTATGTCAGAGTTGGATCTGTATCTCACAGAGTTGGTATTTTGTGAGATTGCGGATATATAATCGCGATACGAGGAGGATTGAGACATTTTTGACTTCATTCGATCGGATGACTTATGAAGTTCTATGAACTCAATGTTCGGAATGTGAGGCAAATCCACTTTGATTGCGATTTTGTTGAGGCCCTTATTTAATATTATGGGCTCTGGTAAAGTCAGCTCGCACCATCCGGATTCCGTTGGCGTGGCTGAGATTTTTGACTCAACACCATTAATGACTACGGAATAGGATTGGAGGATTCCGTTTTCGGTTGATGCAGCGCATTGCCACATGCTGAGAGCGTATGCCCCTGTACTTGATACTGTCGCATCAAATACTATTTCTCCCGATTTCTCATTGGCAGATCTGGATGAGATGGCGACTGTGTTTTCGGCTGAGGCACTGACTGTTGCCGTTGTGCTTGCTGTTGCATCCATGCTTATCATCGCAAGCAGACTGACGATAAATAGGAATTTTGAATTCATGGTAAGTCTTTTAAAAGTTATTACAAGAAGTATTCTATATAAAATATAAAATGATATCCCTGCAAATATAATAATATAAATTGTAATGTCAAAATTAATTTGTAATATTTTTAAAAAAATC
>DERZ01000057.1:0-4947 GCA_002361155.1 Porphyromonadaceae bacterium UBA3327
AGGAATCTGTATCTGTTACCGTCCTACTGTCAGAGGCTTCTCGCATTGCCCTTTAGATGTCGGACGGCAACGCAGAAGCCCACGCCAGTATATGCAATCGATGCGTTCGGCTGTATTTCTCCCGAAATATCGTGCCGAAGGCAAGATAACCACATATCCACGGGCATCTACCGTTGCTCAATCCTTGACATCTAAATGAAATTTTGCGAGAATTTCTGACAGTCAAGAATCAGCGCGGATAAACGCTTTCTTATGTATTTTCACTACATCCCGCTCCACTTAACCCCAGACCGGGGGTTGGTTCGGATGAACCTCACCCTACTGGCGTGGTCTGCGAGGCGGTCTGCAACCGCAAAGTTAGCAATAATTTTTGAAATTCATGTTTTATTGTGCAGAAAAACATATTGTCATAGGAACCGAGATTCTCTTATAACGATAGACTAGTCTTTCATACAGCCGATTGGAATTACTTTTACTCCGTCTTCGCGGGTATAAGCCATTTCTCCGCCTGTGAGGACAATCAGTAAATCCGGTTCGCGAAATATTGTCTTTTTTCCCGCCTTGTTCTTTTCTGTCACAAGACGTTTGATTTCAAGCAAGTGCTTTGCGCCCTCCTCAATCTCTCTGCTACCGAGCTTACACTCTATCAGAGCATATCGCCCATCCTCAAGATGTAATACGGCGTCGACATCTAATCCGGAACGGTCGTGATAATAAGATAAACGTCCGCACAGCGCCTGAGAATAGACCCTTAAGTCCCGGAAACACAGACACTCGAATATAGACCCGAATGTGTTGAGGTCAAGTTCCAGACTCTCTGGGGATGCGCCCAACGATGCTACGGCAATAGAGGGATCCACGAAACAGCGTTTTTTTCCAGTACGTATTACCGTCTTTGAACGAATGGCCGGCGTCCACGCATCAATATCGTCTATAATGAATAGTCTTTCCAACGCGCCTACATAATTATCAAACGTTGGCATAGAGATTCCTTTCATATCCTCCACAACATCTGCAAGCATTGAAGTTTTCTTCGCCGGAGTACAGATATTTCGGGCATAGGAACGAAGAATCAGTCGAGACAATGTTGGATTTCTACGTTTTTTATCCACCCTTGAAATGTCATTATTGCAGATTTCATATATATAATCCTTTATGATGAGCAATTTTGCTTTTGTACTCATCTCATCAAGAGAGGCGGGCCATCCTCCACGGCATGCGGCAAATATCAGCTGTTCGATAGAGAGTTGCGACATCTCTCCATCAATATTATAATCCGGTTCATCGAAAAGGCGGCGCAATGAGATAGAGCCGTTTGATTCAAGAGATTCAAACAGGCTCATCGGATACATCGCCATTTTAGTAATGCGACCGGTTCCGGTATGCATTATTTCATCATCATCGATTACCGTGGAGCCAGTCAGGATAAACTGTCCTTTCTCTCTACGTTCATCCACAGCCTGACGCACTGCATCCCATATTACAGGAGCGACCTGCCATTCATCAATGAGACGAGGAGTATCGCCTTTAAGCAATAGCGAGGGCTTTGTCCGCGCAGTAGCCAGATATCCCTCCCGTCGATCCGGATCCTGCATTTTAATGACGCTGGCCGCCCGACGCTCTGCTGTTGTTGTCTTGCCGCACCACTTAGGTCCGGCAATCTGCACTGCGCCAAAAGCTTCAAGTCTCATATCAAGAATCTTGTCGGCTATCCTGCTAAGATATTTTATCTCTTTCATAACTGACTGCGAAGGTAGTAATTTTATCCAAGTCAGCCAAACTGTTTTGCATTTTTGATCAGTACTACTTTGTATTTTTGACTGCCATCACTTTGTTAAATTGAATTAATTGAGAATATCTGTTTGTCATTCCACTAAATTTGCACTTATAAGATCGCTAATTGTTCATCGGATGCTATAGCTGGAAGTTTTCATTTTTTTCACCATAGATGAGAGCTTTCATGTTTGTCAGATGCTTGTTGACCACCTTCGCTTCTATTGTATCGAAAGAAAATCTTCTATGCCGAAAGCGACATAGAAGATTACCTGAAAGACAATTACCTTCCTCCCTAATATTATTCGTGGAGTTTCTTCAGTTTTTTATGATTCGGAGATATCTGCATGGGCTTGACATTATCACCGTTCTCACGCAGGAAATTCTCTATTTCACCGAGAACCTCTGCGCCATATTTCTGAACTGTGACACGGCCGAATCCGGGCAGCGAGAGCAAGTCGTCGATAGTCCTCGGAACATAATTGGAGACCGCAAGCAACGAGCGGTTGTTCAGCACGGTATACGCTGGCTTCCCTATTTCAAGCGATTTGGCATCACGCCATTTCACAAGCGCGTCGTACAGCCCGGGGTTCACGTTGTCCCTGGAGTATTCCGACTTGGCTGCTGCCTGCGTCTTCTTCCGTGGAGACTTGTAAAGACCGTTGTCGAGAAGGACAGAAGCCTTGAGGTCAAGGTAACGGTCCTTGGTGAAATCCTCCTCTGCGAAAACTTCAAGGAGTCTTCTCTTGAGACGGAGCTGGTCGGACAGCAACTCAAGCCGGTCGCGCAGTTTCAGTTCCACGCGCCTGTTGTCGTGGCTTTGAGGCATTTTCTCAAGAATCTCATCGAACCGGTTCAGCTGACCGATGAAATAATTGGCGGCATCTTTGATTCGCTTCTGGAGCCTTTCATCGGAGAGGTCGCCGGCAGAGGCCGCAATTTCCCTGCATTGCCTTGCGAATCTGACTCCGACTTCCGATACCGGTCCTTTGATGGAACTGGCGAAATCCACACATTCTCCCACTATAGATGGATAAAGTCTCGAAAAATTTTCCTGAAGAATACGGACTGTTCCGGCGAGCGCGGCATCAAGAGGCTGAAAATTGAACAGCTGTAGAAGCGAGGAGAGCGAATATTCCTTTCCGAGCATATCGACATGACTTTCATCAGGTTTTCCGGAATGGTTCCGCATGAACGAACTTACCGTGGCATCGCAGATTATGGCAGACTGAGAAAGCGGGGCATTAAGTACGAGACCGGCAAGATTGCGGCACCGCGACAGAGCCACGTAGGCCTGTCCGTGCGCGAAACTTGCCGAGGCGTTTATGATGGCACGATCGAAAGTGAGCCCCTGACTCTTGTGGATTGTTATGGCCCAGGCAGCCTTAAGCGGAAACTGCCGGAACGCTCCATCCTCCTTTTCATCGATTTCCCTGGTGGACTCATTGATGACGAGCCTCACATTCTTCCACTCCATCGGCTGCACCTCTATGTCCATTTCACTTCCGACAGGGCGGACGGTTACAGAGGTGTCGGTCAATTCGGTGACGTGGCCTATCATGCCGTTATAGAACCGGCGCGGCGTCTCGGTGTCGTTCTTGACAAACATCACCTGCGCGCCCTCCTTGAGAACAAGATCATAGTCGACCGGATAGGAAGACTCAGGAAAGTTACCGGTAACTTCCGCACGATATATCACGGGTTGCGTCCGCAACGCCTCCATCCGCTCGCTGTTGAATCTGACAGCCTGGTAATTATGAGTGGTAAGGCGAATGAATCCCTCGCCGTCGTCGGGATCGAACTCTCTGTCGCAACGTGAGTTCAGACGGGCGAGCACGGCGGTGTCGGCGCGGTTTTCCCTTATGGCGTTGAGAAGTCCGAGGAACTCCATGTCGTTCTGACGGTAGACGCGGTCGAGCTCCACAGTTTCATAGTCAATCTGTTGCAGTGCGTGACTGTCGAAGAAATAGGGGCTTGCATAGCTGGAGGCAAGTATCTCCCGCTCTGCTTCCGTCACAACCGGGGGGAGCTGCTGGAGGTCACCGATAAGAAGCAACTGGACACCGCCGAACGGCAGCGAGCGGTCGCGATAACGGCGCAACACATCGTCGACGGCATCAAGCACATCGGCGCGCACCATGCTTATCTCATCAATCACAAGGAGATCCATACCGCGGATCATGCGGATCTTCTCCTTGTTGAAGCGATGATGCATCTCTTTGTTACGCTTCATGCCGGGAATAAAAGGTCCGAAATCAAGCTGAAAGAAAGAGTGCAGCGTCACGCCGCCGGCATTGATGGCGGCAATGCCCGTAGGGGCCGCCACAACAATTCTCTTGCGTGTCGAATTACGGAGATTGCGAAGAAAAGTGGTTTTGCCCGTTCCGGCCTTGCCGGTAAGAAAAAGACTCGAACCGGTGTGCTCCACGATCCGGCGCGCGATATCAAGACGCTCGTTTGTTTCCATATTGCTTATTATTTTTATTGTACAAGTCCCGGCTCCTTAAGGCCGGGACTGCGCTGGTGACTGCGCGGTATCAGCCGCGCTTCCTGTCGCGGTCTATCAGATAGAGCGCGATCTGCACGGCGTTGAGAGCCGCTCCCTTCTTGATCTGGTCCGCCACAATCCAGAACGCAAGCCCGTTGTCATCGGCAAGATCCTTGCGGAGCCGGCCCACGAACACGGGGTCTGTACCGGCAGCATCGAGGGGCATCGGATAGCAGCGGGTGCCGTCGGCCTCCTCTTCCACAAAGACTATGCCCTCCTCTTCGCGAAATGCGCGGCGGGCTTCCTCCAGACTTACGGGGCGCTCGGTCTCGAGCCATACGGCTTCGCTATGCGCCCTCATCACCGGGACGCGTACGCATGTCGCCGACACGCGTATGTCGGAATGCATTATCTTGCGCGTCTCGTTATACATCTTCATCTCCTCCTTGGTATAATCGTTGTCGGTGAAGACATCCACCTGAGGAATCACATTCATGGCAAGCTGATGCGGGAATTTGCCGACGGTGGCTTTCTCTCCCCGGGAAATCTCGCCGCACTGGCGCTCGAGTTCCTCCATGCCGGCGGCCCCGGCGCCGCTGGCAGCCTGATATGTGGCCACATGAACACTGCGGATATGGGACAGCTTCTCTATGGCATTGAGAGCCACCACCATCTGGATTGTGGTG
>DERZ01000057.1:5223-5349 GCA_002361155.1 Porphyromonadaceae bacterium UBA3327
CACCATCTGGATTGTGGTGCAGTTCGGATTGCCTATGATGTTTTTCGGACGCGTCAATGCGTCCTCACCGTTTACTTCAGGTACCACGAGAGGCACCTCGGGATCCATGCGGAACGCCGAACTGTT
>DERZ01000057.1:5632-23513 GCA_002361155.1 Porphyromonadaceae bacterium UBA3327
ATCCATGCGGAACGCCGAACTGTTGTCGATCATCACCGTACCGTGGCGCGTGATCGTGGCGGCATACTCCTTCGAAACCGAGGCTCCGGCCGAAGTGAAGGCGATGTCCACTCCCGAGAAATCGGAGTCGTATGTCAGTTCCTCTATCACATATTCCTTTCCGCGGAATAAACGCGTTTTCCCGGCCGAACGGGCCGAGCCGAAAAGGCGCAGCCCGTCCACCGGGAAATTCTGTTGGTCAAGCACACGAAGGAATTCTGTGCCGACGGCGCCGCTGGCGCCAACTATAGCTACATTCATTCTTTTCAGCTCAATCCAGACACCGCCACGTTGCGGTCGATTTTCTTCACCAGACCCTGGAGCACATTTCCCGGGCCAAGCTCGATGAACTCGTCGGCACCGTCGGCAACCATTGCCTGCACGTCGTAAGTCCAGCGCACCGGTGCTGTAAGCTGCCTGATGAGATTTTCCTTGATCTCGGCCGGATCGGTGTGGGGCTTGCCGTCGACATTCTGATAGACGGGGCACACGGGTGTATGGAACTCCGCGGCCTCGATTGCTTCGGCGAGTTCTTCCTGGGCGGGCTGCATCAGCGGGCTGTGGAACGCGCCGCCCACCTTCAGCTTGAGGGCGCGTTTCGCACCTGCTTCAATCAGTTTCGCACATGCCGAATCGATACCCTCCTCAGTTCCGGAAATCACCACCTGTCCGGGACAGTTATAGTTGGCGGGAGCCACGATGTCATCGATGCCAGCGCAGATTTCCTCCACCTTCCCGTCGGGAAGCGCGAGCACCGCAGCCATAGTCGAGGGACGTGCCTCGCATGCTTTCTGCATGGCGAGTGCGCGCTTGGCCACAAGTTTCAGCCCCTCTTCAAAGCTGAGGGCGCCGGCTGCCACGAGGGCCGAGAACTCGCCGAGGCTGTGTCCGGCCACCATGTCGGGGCGGAATCCATCGCCGAGACTCCTTGCGAGAAGAACGCTGTGCAGGAAGATGGCGGGCTGCGTCACCTTGGTCTGCTTCAGGTCCTCCTCCGTACCTTCAAACATAAGGTCCGTGATACGGAATCCGAGAATATCATTGGCTTTTTCAAAAAGTTCCTTTGCTTCGGGGTTGTTGTCATACAGGTCTTTGCCCATTCCGACAAACTGGGCACCTTGGCCCGGAAAAACGTAAGCTTTCATTTTGATTCTGTTGTTATATCGTATTCTGCATCCCGCAGGATGCGAAATATGTCTGTTTTTTTGAAAAAAGAGTCAGCGTCGGCACGCAAAAAACGGATTTACTGGCCGAGTGCGGCAAGCGCGGCTCGGATAGTGGCGAGTTTCTCCTCGGCATCGCTCTTTTTCTTGCGCTCCATTGCCACGACAGCCTCAGGAGCGTTCGACACGAAACGTTCGTTGGAGAGTTTCTTCTCTACTCCGGCAAGGAATCCGGTGTAGTAATCCAGGTCTTTCCTGAGTTTGGCCGTCTCCTCCTCCACATTGATTTTGTCCTTGAGAGGCACACTGTACTCCACTGCTCCGACAATGAATGCCGCAGCTGCAGGATTCTTTTCCTCCACGATGCTGACGGAACTGAGATTTCCCATCTTCACAAGTACGGCGTCAAGACTGTCATCGTGCGCGCCCTTGATCTCGAGGGAGAGAGGCTCATGCTGCTTTATCTGCTTCTGTTTGCGCACCGTACGGATACCTGCCACCACCTCCTTGAGATGATCGAAGCCGGCTATCAGCGACTCGTTCATATTCGGGATCTCCGGGAGCCGTGCGTTCATGATGCTCTCGTCCTCTGCGCGCTCCGCGAGATGCTGCCAGAGCTCTTCGGTGATGAAGGGCATGAACGGATGCAACAGACGGAGAAGCGTGTCGAAGAAACCGAGTGTCGCCTTGAATGTCACACCGTCGATCGGAGTGCCGTAAGCGGGCTTTATCACCTCGAGGTACCAGCTTGAGAACTCGTCCCAGAAAAGGCGGTAAACTGTCATCAGGGCCTCCGAAATGCGGAATTTGCCCATAAGGTCCTCCATCTCGGCCATCGCTCTGCCAAGGGACGACTCGAACCATTCCACGGCGAGGCGGGAGCTTTCAGGACACACGGCATGCTCATCGACATCCCAGCCCTTGAGCAGACGGAATGAATTCCATATCTTGTTGCAGAAATTGCGGCCCTGCTCGCAAAGTGAGTCATCGTACATGATGTCGTGTCCTGCCGGCGCGGCAAGCATCAGACCCATCCTGACGCCGTCGGCACCGAATTTCTCTATCAGCTCGAGCGGATCAGGGGAATTTCCCAGCGATTTAGACATCTTGCGTCCTATCTTATCGCGCACGATACCAGTGAAATATACATTTTTGAAAGGCTTGTCGCCAGCGAACTCATAACCGGCCATAATCATCCTGGCAACCCAGAAGAAGATTATGTCGGGACCTGTCACAAGATCGGAAGTCGGATAGTAGTACCTGAAGTCACTGTTTTCCGGCTCAAGGATTCCGTTGAACAGGGAGATCGGCCAGAGCCAGCTTGAGAACCATGTGTCAAGACAGTCCGGATCCTGACGAAGGTCGGCGAGCGTCAGCGAGGCATTGCCGGTCTTCCCGATGGCTTTAAGGAGAGCTTCCTGCTCGTTTTCGGCCACCACATAGCCCCCTTCGGGAAGGAACCATGCCGGAATGCGGTGTCCCCACCAGAGCTGACGCGATATGCACCAGTCCTTGATATTGGTCATCCAGTGCCGGTAGGTGTTTCTGAACTTGGCGGGCACAAAGTTTATGTCCCCCTCCTCCACAGCGGCGAGAGCCGGACGCGCGAGGCTTTCCATCTTCACGAACCACTGCATGGAGAGCTTGGGTTCGATCACAGCGTCGGTACGCTCCGAGTGACCGACTTTGTTCACATAGTCCTCCACCTTCTCCACAAGTCTGGCAGCCTTTAGATCCTCCATGATCTGCCGGCGCACATCGAACCGGTCCATGCCGACGTACATGCCGCCTGCCTCCGAGATGGTTCCGTTGTCGTTGAAGATGTCGATGGAGGGGAGATTGTACTTTTCTCCCAGCATATAGTCGTTGACATCATGCGCCGGAGTCACCTTAAGACAGCCGGTTCCAAAGTCCATTTCCACATAATCGTCCATGATTACAGGCACGGAACGCCCCACAAGGGGCACGATCACACGCTTTCCCCTGAGCCAGGAATAGCGCTCGTCGGCGGGGTTGACACATACGGCCGTATCGCCGAGTATTGTCTCGGGGCGGGTTGTGGCCACCACAATATAGCGGTCCTCCCCTTCCACCATATATTTCAGATGGAACAGATGGCTCCGCTCCTCCTTATAAATCACTTCCTCGTCGGAGAGAGCGGTCAGCGCCTGCGGATCCCAGTTTACCATCCTTACTCCGCGGTATATCAGACCCTTCTCGAAGAGATGACAGAACACCCGTATCACCGAGCGGGAACGAGTCTCGTCCATAGTGAAGGCGGTCCGCTCCCAGTCGCACGACGCGCCAAGCTTGCGGAGCTGCTTGAGAATCATACCCCCGTACTTGTCAGTCCAGTCCCATGCATGCTTCAGGAATTCTTCGCGGGAAATTGAATGTTTATCAATCCCCTCGGCGGCGAGCTTAGCTACAACCTTGGCCTCGGTCGAGATGGCAGCGTGGTCCGTGCCAGGCACCCAGCAGGCATTTTTGCCGGTCATTCTGGCGCGGCGCACCAGAATATCCTGAATGGTATTGTTGAGCATGTGGCCCATGTGAAGCACACCGGTCACGTTCGGCGGCGGAATAACAATCGTATAGGGTTCGCGGTCATCCGGCTCCGAATGGAAAAGATTATGCTCCATCCAGTAGGCGTACCATTTGTCCTCCACTTCGGCAGGATTGTATTTGGGGGCTAATTCATTCATCTTTATAGAAATTTTCCGTTTCAAACTGCAAAATTAATAAGAAAGTTGTTCCTTTGCAAAATTATCATTAATTTTGGGGCGTCTCAGACACTATTGTAATCAAACATCACGGGCTGTACCGGTTAAAAGGTTCTGAACCGGTCTCCCTCAATTAATCAACCAGAACCGATCTGTAACACCAACATTATGAGCCATTCTACACGACATTGTTTGTTGACAATCGCCGCAGGGCTTCTTCTTGCCTCTCCGTTGCAGGCATCCTCCGCGCCGTCGAAAGTCACGGCCGGAGGCACCAACCTGTACGGATTCGTATCCTCAAGCGATGTCAGTACCACCAATCCTCCACGCGGTGTGTATGAAATAGGGCAGTACGGGGAACTTGAACTGAAGTACACCGACCCGGGAGCCCCCTATTTCGACCGTTACAACTGCGCGTTCCTGCTTGACGGATATCTGTATGGATACGCCACCAGGTATTTCAACGATGACCTGACGGTAATAGGTACTCCGTGCTACATGAAAGTAGACTTCAATACCGGCAAGGTCGTAGAAAGATATGAACTCCCGAATTTCGAGGCATGCACTTCCCTCGCCTACAATCCCAACGACGGATATTTCTATTTCTTCTCCTCCAATGGACCGGAACTTATCCGCTCCACTGTGAACAATCCCACCAAATTTGAGACCGTAAAGAAATACAACGGCACCGGCTACACTCTTATTTCGCTGGCATACAGCACAGAGACTCGTATGTTCTACGGTATCAACACCTCCCATCAGTTCGTAAGCATGGATGCCGAGGGAACCCAGAAAGTGATCAGCGAGGTTCCCGACAAAAACAACCACATGAATTTGATGGCGGGAATGACATATTCACCCTCGGAAAATCTGTTTTACTGGAACTTTCTCGGAGCGGATATGAGTTCTTCTCTCTACACCATCACCCACGACGGTAACTTCAACAAGGAGTGCGACCTTGACGACAACGCCAACATAGACTGGTTTGTGACTCCCGACACCAAATATGTCGCATCCGCTCCGGAACAGCCGGTGATTGACGCGATCGACTTCCTGAACGGCAGTCTTTCAGGAGAGATACGCTTCACCATGTCCTCGAAAACCCAGGACGGAACCGCCCTTCCCGCTTCTGTGGCATGGAGCCTGACACTCGACGGAACCGACTGTAAGAGCGGAACGGCCGCCCCTGGCGAAAAAGTAACCGTAAAGCTCACCGACATCCCCGCCGGCAACCACGAATTCGGACTTACTGCATCCAGCGACGATCTGGTCTGCGAACCGGTATACCGCCGCGTGTTCGTGGGCTTCGATACCCCCAAGCAGCCTACCAACGTAAAGATAAATGAAACCTCCGTTTTATGGACGGCTCCCACAGGAGGTATAAACGCCGGCTATATCGATTTCACAGGCATGACCTACAAAGTTTCCGTAACCGACGTGTTCGGAAATGTGGTATATTCGACAGTCACTGGCGAAACCAGCTGCACATACACTCTCGAGAATCCCGTAACCCTCTCCCTCTATACCGCCCATGTGATCGCGGTAAGCAAAGACAAGGAAAGCGACATGGCCAACTCCAGCGGCATCAAACGCGGAGAATACATGACTCCTCCAGTGAAATTCACGCCGACTCAGGACGAGTTCTCACTGATGAATACAGCAGACAACAACAATGACAAAATCTGCTGGACATGGAACGACGAACGTCAGGAATTCTACTCCCAGTATACCGCCAACATCGACATGGACGACTACCTTTTCCTGCCGGCCATGAAGTTTGACAGCGCCGAGAAAATCTATGAATTCTCCATGGATGCCTCTGCATGGTCGCCCAACTTCACGGATGAGTTCATCGAAGTCGTCCTCGCCACTTCACCTGACTACGACGGCACTATCGAGAGCCTTGTGGAAACAGCTAAAGTACCGTGTGCCTACGATCTTCGCGGAAACCTTATTTCCGAATACAAGAACTTCCAGACGGCATTCAACGTAATCGAACCGGGAATCTACTACATCGGCATCCACTGCTCTTCGAAGGCCGACCAGGCAGGCATACTCGTAAAGAACATCAAAGTTTCCGACGGAGGCGTGATCCCCACCAGCCCGGCAGCCCCGAAGGTGAACAGGACGATGCCAGGAGAGAATGGCGCGCTTCAGGCCACCGTATCCATCACATTCCCGACTGCATGTGTCAACGGTAATCCGATCGCTGAAGGCACAGAACTTACAGCCACCGTGGAAAGCACCGTGGACAAGGTGACGGTGAAAGGCATTCCCGGCGGATCCGCCGAGGCAGTCGTCAAGACCGTACAGGGAGAAAATGAAATAGAAATCTACGTCAGCAACGAAAAAGGCCAGAACAGCCCGCGCACCACAGCCAAGGTGTTCACCGGACAGACCGTACCGTCGCCAGTGAAGAACGTGAAAGGCACCATCTCCGACGATATGCTCAACTTCACACTCTTCTGGGACGCGCCCACCGAGGGTGATACCGGCGGCTATATCGACCCTGAACAGCTCTCCTATAACATCTACTACTACGATCAGCTCGCATACCCCTCGAACTGGGTTCTTCTCGAAAACGTGAAAGAACGCGAGTACACATTCACGCCCAATACTCAGGATTACTGGTACCTCGGCATACAGGCTGTCAACGTGGCCGGCTCCAGCTCAATGATGTCCGGTTCGGCATGGGCAGGTCCTGCCTACAAACTTCCCTACGCCGACAACTTCAAGAATGCCTCGGAAATCTATGAGACCAAACCCTGGAGAATTTTCACTCAGGACTACTATGCCGAATGGACGTTCGACTACCTCAATAATATCGCGCCGAATATATTCGGTGATGACAACAATACTGTCGCCATGTACTGCGGCGGCGACAGCGGCACGGAAGGACGTGTGGCTATGCCTCGATTCTCCACCAAGGATGAGACGGGCGCCATTCTATCCATGAATGTCTACACCGGATCGCGCGCGGCCCAGGTAACCATCAACGGCTACTCCACATTCCACACTGACCGCATGTACAAAGTCGGGACTCTCCCTGTCAACGCAGGTGAGGAAATCAGCGAGGTATCGCTCGAGCTTCCGAAGGAACTTATGGACCAGCCCTGGGTACAGCTCATAATCGACACCAGCAT
The DNA here is from genome assembly GCA_002361155.1 of Porphyromonadaceae bacterium UBA3327. Classification (GTDB taxonomy): domain Bacteria; phylum Bacteroidota; class Bacteroidia; order Bacteroidales; family Muribaculaceae; genus Lepagella. The sequence goes on from DERZ01000057.1 coordinate 12,701, forward strand.
CTCGAAAGACAATAATTTCTTTGCGATGACATCCGTGGCGGTAAACGGTACCAGCGGTGTCGCCCTGACTCCCGCAGCCGAAGGATCCATTTCCACGGCGCCAGGAGCCATCCGCATCGCCGGACTTGACTCTGAAGCATATATGATCGCTACTGCCGACGGACGCGTGGTTTCTTCCGGAACAGTCCGCGGAAACGACGCATACTTATACCTTGCACCCGGCATCTACCTGGTAAGAGCCGGTGCAGAAAGTGCCAAAGTCATTGTTAAATAACAGACTGAAATGAAACTGAAATTTTTGATAATTCTGCTCGCGGCCATCCTCATTCCGGGGATGGCCTCGGCGCAGACTTTCTACAAGTTAGGATACTGTAACGGCAAAGTCGCTTCAGAGGGCAACCTTGAAGTGGACGGTGCGGTTGCGATAGAAACCGCGATAAGACTCAACGCCTCCGACCTGCAGCGCTTCTCTGGCGATGTACTGGCCGGAGTAAACGCGGGTCTGGCGACTAAACTCAACGTACTCAGCCTCACGGCATGGGTACGCGAAAGCCTTGATGGCGAGAATCTTGCAGACACCGTTATTAACCTCCACTCCACGCAGCGTCCACGCACCGGCTGGAACGTGATGGAGTTCAAGACCCCGGTAGCAATCGAAACGGGGAAGGATTACTACGTAGGCTACACTGTCGAACAGACCAAGAAATCATCAGTGGTGTCGTTCGTAAATGGAAACTCCGATCACGCCTCCTTCATCAAGACGCCAGGCAGTAACTGGACAGACCGCAAAGACCTCGGAGTGCTCTCGATAGAGGCTCTGATTTCCGGAGACAATCTTCCCAAGCATGACCTTCAGTTGACCGATGCCAGCTTCAACGCCGACTATTATCTGACGGGCTCCATGATATCACTTTCCTATAGTGTACGCAACGAAGGCATCGAGCGCGTGAGCAACTACACGCTCAAAGTCTGGACAAAGGAAAATCCGGAAACCATGTATGAGAAGCGCATCAGCCAGACTCTGAATTACGGCATAGAGCGCACCAACCTTCAGACACTTCAGTTCGAAGGTCTGGAACCGGGCCGGAAGTATACCTTTATGGCCGCTTTGGAAAAGCCCGACGGATTTGATGACGAGACTCCGGCCGACAACCAGCGGGAAGTATGTACAATTCCGGTGATCGACAAGATATTCACCCGCACGGCGATTCTTGAAGAGTTCACTACCGAAATTTGCTCGAACTGTCCCGCGGCGGCACAGACGGTTCATGACATGGTGGAGGGACTGGACGCCGACCGCCAGTCACGACTCGCGATCGTATGCCATCACGCCGGTTACAACACTGATATGTTCACACTTCCCTGCGACAAGGAGTACCTTTGGTTCTATAACAAGTACAACAGCCAGGGGCAAATCTACACCTACGCGCCCGGATTCATGCTGAACCGTGTAGGAGAGAGCGGAATGGGCTACGAAACGCCGGTGTTCCAGAATCTTCCCTTAAGCACGTTCAGCGAAAAGGTGACAAGAGCCCAGGACGTTCCGGCACTCTATAGCATCGAGATAACAGGTAATCACGATAAGGATAACCGCAAGGTCGAGATCAATGTGTCAGGAGAAAGCATTCTCGAATCTCTCGAGAATCCCCGCATCACAGTCTATCTTGTCGAGGATAATGTACGTCCGAGCACCCGCCCGGGACAGGCCGGAGCTTCCACAGGCTTCCTCCACAACCATCTGACCCGCGCATACAACAGCACCTGGGGTGCGCCGGCAGAATGGACAGACAGAAACTACACCTATTCGTGCACACTCGAATATCCCGAGGAATGCGATCCGGACAACATGCAGGTCGTTGCGTTCATCAGCAATCTCGACACCAAAAATCCGGTGAACTGCGAAATCGCCAACGGAACCAAAGTCAACCTTCCGCAGCTATCCGCAAGCGGCATTGACAACATCGGCAAAAACTGTGCAATCGACGAAAAGAGCGCGAATGTATATGATCTATCGGGCCGCTGTCTGGGTTCGTACACCGGCAGTCTCCCCGCAGGAATCTATATCTTGCGTGACGCCCATGGAAACAGTTCCAAGATTTTGAAGAGCAGATAAATCAGCGATAAAATCCCCAATGCCATCAGCGCCCGTTTCCACCGAGGAAGCGGGCGCTCTTTTTCCATCACCCTCTCAACCGGGACCTCGACCCGCCGCTCCACAGCTACCGGAATCTCCCTCACCACCGTATCGACGTATCTTCTTACCTCAGCGTCGTTCCGGACACGGTCACGTGTCCGCCAATGCCAGACCTCCATCCGCACCGTATCACCGCTGTCGCGCACATATATGGAATCGCGGATCCATACCGAATCTTCCCTAAAGGATTCCATGCGTAGCGAATCGACTCGCACGGCTGCGTGCTCCACGGTAACGACCGCCGGAATGTCGGCATTGTCTTTATGTGAACAGCCACCGAAAGTCATTGCGGCAAGCATAACAGGAATCATCACAATCCCCTTAAAGGATGACTTCCCGTTATTTACGGAAGACTTTGCATTCGCAAAAGAAGATTTCACGCCCCTCAGTATCGTATCATATTCCTTCCCGGCATCGAAACATGGACAAGCCTTCACCACTCCTTTGACATCGCGATGACCGCAGACACGCGTTATCGAGGGATACCGGTAGAGAAGCGTGCGGATTAGCGTGACTATGGCGCGCCGCTGCTCCGGTGTGCGGGTATCGGCCGGAACTCCCTTCATGCCGAGGCCGCCGATATAGCAGATGGAAAGACTCCGGCGGTTCATGCCTTCCTGAGGGCAATGCGCCCCCACGTTATCGTCGCTGCGACCGCGTACATACGTACCGTCGCGGTACACTATATAATGGTATCCTACCCGGTCGAATCCCCGGGCACGATGCCACCTGTCGATGTCGGCTACTGTGAAATCCTTCCCCGCCGGAGTGGCGGAGCAATGAATAAGAATGGTATCTATGTTGCGCATGCTATGGAAATATTGGAAACGGCTATGGAATGTGAAAGGAAGATTATGATTTCGCACGGATTTTGCTTTGACGACACATCAGCAGCTTGTTGTATAGCTGGATGATTTCCTCATCCTTCTCACGGATGCGGCGCGTCTTGTCCTCGATTATCCTGTCCTTGTTCGCGCCGGAACGCAGTGCCTCCTGAAGCTGGTCGTTGACCACGTCGAGGGAACTGTGCAGGGAAGATATCCGCTGGTTCTCGGCGTGTATTTCGGCGGTAACCGCCTCCGCGTTCTTGATGCGTCTGCTGGCCTGGCGATACAGAAGATAAGTGACAAGAGTCGAACACCCGAACACTGCCGAACCGGTTGCCGAAATTAGATTTACAATTTCTGAAGTCATGGTTTGATTTTTGAAATTTGAGAATGGTTCTGTTGATTATGGATTCCGGGCACAAAATTAACGGGTACCGGCCTCCCCAAGCCGATACCCGTTTAAAACGGTCGGGAATCTCTTCCCTTTTATTTCACAATGATCCTGCTTATTTCACAATCATCTTTGCAGTGGCCACACCGCCGTTGCCGTCGGACGCCCTCACTATATAAAGACCGGATAGACCTTCGTTGGCCACACGCGCGCCCTGAAGTGTGTAGACCTCCACGCCGTCAGACTCGCCGTTGGCGTAGACAGTTCCGGAGAACGATGTGAAACGGACATCTGCTCCTTCAGAAGAGATGCTGTCGATACCATTGATTTCCGCATCGGTGATCTGGAGCTCATGGATACTGTCGGCGTTCAGCACCTTGCCGGTCGCGGCATCGATAATGACGCATGCCAGCGACAGGTTGGCGTTTTCAAGGACAGTCTGTGGACGGTTGAACACGACACTCACCTTATAGTCCTCACCTGGTTTGACATCCTTCGGAAGCAGACCGTTTATGCCGTAGAAAGAGTTGCCGGCAATACCACGCGCCACATGGCCATATTCAACCGACGCGTACTGGCCCTGTGCGCCGAGTGTGCCGCTCGCACCCCATTCTCCGTAGATGGGATCTTCCATATTGTAGTAGTAGTTGTGCTGACTTCCGGGAATGCCCTTCTCCAAGGCCACGACAAATACGTTGTAGTTGACACCGGTACGCTCTATACCGAACTTGACGGTCGCCTTCATCTCGATGTTGAGGGACGAAGTGCTGACACGTGCCTCGTCGATCGAGACAGACGCCATGGCCGGAATATCGAGTTCCTTGATGACATGGTCGGTCCAGGTCTCGTTGCCGCTTGAGGAGAGGAATCCCTCGTCGCCCATAGGCAGTGTCACGGTTGCATTGCGGTTAACACGGCCTGCAGGATAACCGCCGAGCGAAAGGAACTGGTCATATTCGAGATATGCGAGGCGGTCACCGTTATGGACAGCCACAGGCACGATTTTGCCCGGGAAGGCTTTCTCGAGATAGTCGAAACATAACATACCCTTGGGACAGTTTCCGCACCATGATCCTGTACCCTCCTCTACAAGGACTGTTCTGGGGAAGTCCTCGCTGAGGTTGAGCACCTGTCCCGAGATAGACTGCTTCTCGCCGTCGAGGCTTACAGTGAGGCGGTACTCGTTGGAGGCTCCGCTCTTGAGGCTGATCTTGTCGGGGAATGTGAACTCGTAAGTCTTGTCAGCTTCTATGTTGACATCGGCCGCGTATGTGGATTTGGCACCCGTGGTGAGCGATTCTACGGATGCCTCGATATGACTGAACGGTTTCTCGATGCTGCTGCCGGCCGTCACGAATGCCTTGAACGTCATTTCGTCGGCGGCCACCACAGTCTCGGGAACATTAGCACCCATCATATACCGGCCCTCATAACATACATCGATATTGTCGATGAAGATCATGGACTGGTTCTCGTTCTCATTGACGAAAGCTATGTAGATATTACTACCCTTGAAAGCCGACAGAGGAAGGGACACATTCTGCCATTCGTCGGCGAGCGTACCCTCGGTGGCACCGGGTGTGAGCTGCTGCTCGAAAATGACGGTACCCTCGTCGCGCATTCTCTTCACAACCTCGGAAGAGAGTGTGTTGTAGCGTTCGTCGCATTTCCATACCAGCACCTTGAGCACATCTTTCTTACCCTTCAGATAGCTCTGGGCATCAAAGGAGAGGACGGTGTGCTCGTTATCAATGGCGAGCTGGGGAATCACCAGCCAGTCATCGCTCTTGCCGGCGGGGTTGTACATAGAATGGGAAGCCGCACAATAGTCGTATGCGCCGTCATCACGTATCGAGAAGTTCCAGGGAGTGTTGTCGGCATCGAATCCGAAAGCCGCCATTTCGTCGGTTGGAGTCCGATGGTCGCCCTCATACTGAAGGAACTTGGACAAGGCATCGTTAGGGTCGTTGAAATCATTCTGGAAAGGATGGCCGGGACTTGGAGGAGGAGTCTGGTAAGCTCCGGAGAAGGTGAGGTCGAAAGCCTCGTTGCCGCAGAATCCCGCCACATCGCGCACGGCGTCAGCCGGGAACTTGAAGGTGTAGTCAGTGCCCTCGAAAAGCTTGACCGACGCCACCGGATAAGCATACAGAGTACGCCCGTTGATACCGAGAGCCACTTTCCCCACCGGCTTGTCGGAGCCCTTCTTGAAATACTCGCCCATTGCCTCCTGATTAAGAGTGAGATCCGTGTCAAAAGTAATGGTCATGGGATTGGTCATGCTGAACTCCACAACGGCACTTCCCGGCTCTGGAGCGTAAGTGACGGGAGCCACCGGGGCGTTCTTGCGGCCTTTGTAGGAATAACGCATCTCAGGGCTTTTCGACGCACTGCCCTCTACTATAAAGAGTCCTTCGGGCACAACCACATCGTATGTCTTGCCCTCCTCAAAAATGAGATTGTCGAAAGTGAATCTCCACGCACTTCCGGTGTTGTTCGCCTTGGTGATGTTCTTTGTCTCGGCCACTTTGCTGTCACCGCAGAAGATGGTTACAGATTTTGTCTTGTCGAGATCAGCCTGGTTGCTGAGGTAGACCACCAGATTTTTAACCTGAGACATTTCGCTCCCCGGCGCGGGTATAGCGGCCCATTGGTCAAGAAGGTTCACTCCTGCGGCCGCCTCCCAGAAGTCCACTGGAAGCGTGAGTGAATATGCGGACTCGCGCATCTGTGCCATCGCCAGAATTGTCTTTCCTGAGTCATCGATACCCATCGCATATCCTGTGGTACTCCATCCGGTCAGTTCAGTGAAATCCATGTCATATTTCTGACGCAGAATCTGAGGAAGGTCTACCATCAGGCCTCCGGAAGGTACGCAAAGATTGCTCACGACACCATCAGCTGAGGGTGCGCAGAGGAAACGTCCCTTGTTGTCGATGACAGTGGCACGGACAATATCAGGCATATATTCGAATTTTCCATTCTCCACATCGAATCGATATGTGGTCTGCTCCTCGAATCCGGGCATGCCTTCGGTCACTGCATATCCGCCGACCCACTTTCCGTTGTTGCTCATCATGGCCTCGTCTATAAACCAATCCCCCTTGAGACCGTCTGTCCGGATCCACTGATATTTGCCAGAATCGAGATCATACACAATGTAGCACGCTCCCCATGCGGGATAGTTGTGATCGAGACCTACGAGAATTTTCTTGCCGTCGGACGACACACTGAAGAAATAGGAATTGGGATAGACACGTTTGTCCGCGATATGATCGTCAAGGGTTGATTTGTCGATGATACCGAGGTCATACATTTCCTGATGTGTCGGAATGATGATGTCGGAACGTATCTGACCGTCTATCCAGACAATTCCCTCGAAGAGCGTCATAGCCTGGGATATCACTCCAACCATGACACGGCCGTCAGGGGTTACGCTGGTGACTTGTCCGTTCCATTTCCTCTTGCCGTCAGGCATGGGGAGTTCCGTCCACCGGCCATCTTTATAATAGGCAGCCTGGCCGTTGAAGCTGCCGACCACGATACGACCGTCGTCAGATACATCGTTGGTTCTGGCAACATAACCCGCTGCCGTCTGGTCGGCGTCAAGGGGCAGTTGGTCAATTTTACCGGTGGAGACGTTCAGCAGCGAGACCACGGCATCGGTCTCGTCGCCGCTGGCAGGCTGCCAGGTTCCCCACTTTCCGTTATCGGAAAGAGAGCTTGTGAATCCTGTCGGAAGAACGAACTTCTTGAGAGACGCACTTTCAGCTCCCCATGCGGTCACAGCAGTGGCAACGACCGCAAATGTAAGAATCAGTTTTTTCATTAATGGATTTATTGTTTGTTTACTGTGTTTCCCGGTTACTATGTTATTGGCGCCCTGCAGGCCGGTCAGGACCTACAAGGCTGGAAAACAAAATCTGTCTCCTGTTATTTCACAATCACTTTCATTCCGGCAGCAATGTAGACGCCGGCAGGAAGCGATACGGCGGCTTCGACTCCTGCTGAGAGCTTCAGCCCGGCCACGTGCATGCCCTGAAGATTGTAGACCTCCACTTCACGCTCCGTGTCTGAGAGGAAGCTGAGAGCGCCCTCTGAGGAAGTCACCTTAAGGCCATCAGTGCCGGCCACAGTATCGATACCCGAACCAGTACTATCCTTGACGGTGATCTTGCGGAGGAACATCGAGCTGGTCTTCTCTGTCAGGAAGGAGAAAGAAATCCTTGACCGCTCGGTCTGCGCGGGAATCTGGATTTCCACGGGGATGAATGTGGAACTGCCTTCCTGATACATGTCTTCATTGAATTCGGTCATGGTCCCGTTATATTCGGTGATGGATTCAAGAAGAGTCTCGGTACCGGTGGGACCGACCTTCACATGGAGTCCCGCGCCTTCCACCTTACCGAACCATCCCGGCTCATAATCTTTGGGAAGTATGACAACCGGACCGTCACCACCTCCAGCGGGAGGCGTGGGGTCATCCGGCTGCACCGCTTCGGCATCACGCATTGTCTCGAGTGAGAACTCAAACCGGAGTGTAGAGGGTTTGGAAAAAGACATCAGGGGGGAGGTAAAAGTGGTGGCAGCCTTGTCGACGCTCCACGCACGGAGGGCCTGTTGTTTGTCTCCGTCACGGTAAGCCGGTGTGAAACCGTGGTTCTCCGAACTCGAATCCCAGCTTGCGGGAACAAGTCCTGTCTGCCATGTCTCGAGTTCCGGCTCGTACGGAAGTGTTGCCTCAGGCACGACAAACGCATCCGTTCCCGACGACGATACCACGCCGTTCTTCACATTCCATATTCTATAGTAGTTGGGGCGGTTGGGAACCATATCGGCCACCTTCAGCGTAACGGATGAACCGTCACCTACATAAATCACCTTGCCACCACCGTCGATTTCATCGCCGACGGCAACTCCGTCTTCAGGCTGTCCGAAAACTCCCATGTAGGTATCCTTATAGAATCTGGGGTGCTCCGTGGTGGTCGCCACAATCACCGGATAGATGCTTGACCAGGATAGCTGGGCTCCACGGGCGCTGACTTTCGTTTCGAAATTCGTCGGAGGATTCTGCGTTGTCACAAACATCGTCTCCGCCATTGCCTCACTGCTGTAATTGGGATAGCCGTTCATGCTGTAGGCACGGACATACACCTTGGTATTGGCCGGAATGTCAGTCACGGACACGACCGGATTTTCCTCGGTGTCGTTGTAAACCACCGCAGCCTCTCCTATATAGCCGTTGATCTCACCCAGCGAATTCGGGGGACAGTAGCTTACACCCGACACCGGAAGGTCTTCCTCCGTGAAAGGACTTGTGGAATATATGATCAGGGTTCCGTCGGCGCCTTCGCCCTTTTTGCAGGAGATATTCAGGTCTCGTCCGGATGGAACCACGGTCAGCTCCTGCGGAGCTTTTGATGTATTGGGAAGATTATCCGCCGGCGTGAAGGTATAATTCATATCAGTCACGTCCCCATTGTCGTTGCTCAGCCAACGCACATGGGTATCAGCGTCAGTCATGTCGACAGGCTTCGACACAAACGCAGAAGACTCCGCGTCAAGACCATCACTCCTTACTGCTATCTGGTCATGCAGGTTCCAGCCGCGGAGTCCTACGAACAGAGCGTTATTGCTCCACAGGTTGATTTCCTCATGGAATGCCATCTCGATCTTGCCGTCGGCCTCGTAGAGGCGGATCTGCAGCGAGAATGCGCCCTGCTTGGGAGTAGCTACATTAGGCTCATTAACATAACATTTCTCAAACTGCACTGTGAGGACTCTCGAACCGACTTCACCTTCTGCCTTATAGGAAATGCCTCCCTGACGGACTCCTCCCATTGCCGGCGACATCAGAATCGCGAACCTGTTGTCAATTCCATAGGCGCCGCGGGATAGCATGGTGCCCGAATGACCCGTAAACTGCACTTCATCCTTTCCCAGAAGGATCGCACCGTTGGGGGAAACGGCAAACTGATTGAACACCTGACCGGCATAGCGGAAATCGAATCCGATCGGGAAACCCGGAGCCTTGTAGGCATTCACCGGTTCCGACTTCGGAAAAATATAGCTTCCAGCCACAAGAGTGCTGCCGGGCTTCTTGAGAACCACCGCGTCTTCAAGCGGCAGATAGCCTTTTCCGCCTTTTTCGAAACGATACTGCGGAACTACTCCGGCATACGACATTCCGGACACCATCAGCCCTATGGCCGCAAGCATCACGGATAATTGTTTATGTTTCATAATATATTGATTATATTGTTGTTTAATCTCATGGTCTGAATAACCCGATTTCATGCTACGGGTTCCTCAATGTAAACTTATGGCAGAGAATATGGCGCATTATATCTTTTCGGATCAATATTCGGATCAATATAAAGTATAAATCTCTGTCAATGTGCAAAATTAGCAACATTTCCGGTATCTTGCCAAAATCACATTGTTAATAAATGTTAAATATGCGCTAAAATTTCATTATTCCAGATTACAGACAGACTACGCCGGTCATTTTCAAAAAAAACGTGCAAAAAGACATACGTACAACAATCTAAACGAAAAGTTTCAAAAAAAAATATTAACTTTGTAAATTGCAACCATAGAGAACAAGAAATGGCAAAACAGGAAGACGTTTTCAAAACCATCATAGCCCATGCCAAGGAGTATGGGTTCGTGTTTCAATCAAGCGAGATCTACGACGGCCTGTCGGCAGTGTACGACTACGGTCAGAACGGTGTCGAACTGAAGAACAACATCAAGCGCTACTGGTGGGAAGCGATGACCATGCTTCACGACAACATCGTGGGCATAGACTCCGCGGTCTTCATGCACCCGACCATCTGGAAAGCTTCGGGGCATGTCGACGCTTTCAATGATCCCCTGATCGACAACCGTGACTCCAAGAAGCGCTACCGGGCCGACGTGCTCATCGAGGACGAGATTGCCAAATTCGATGAGAAAATCAATAAAGAGGTGGCAAAAGCGTCCAAGCGCTTTGGCGAAAGTTTCGACGAGGCGATGTTCCGCCAGACCAATCCCCGCGTTATGGAGCACACCCGAAAACGCGACGAACTTCACGAGCGTTTCGCCAAAGCAATGAACGACAATGACCTTGCCGGTCTCAAACAGATAATTCTCGACTACGGGATAGTGGACCCGATCAGCGGCACGCGCAACTGGACCGACGTCCGCCAGTTCAACCTGATGTTCAAGACTGAAATGGGAAGCACGGCCGACGGAGCCATGGATGTGTATCTGCGCCCGGAGACCGCCCAGGGCATCTTCGTCAACTATCTCAACGTACAGAAGACCGGCCGGATGCGAATACCTTTCGGTATCGCACAGATCGGGAAAGCGTTCCGCAACGAGATAGTGGCACGCCAGTTCATATTCCGCATGCGTGAG
>DERZ01000057.1:23813-36422 GCA_002361155.1 Porphyromonadaceae bacterium UBA3327
GAGCAGATGGAGATGCAGTTCTTTGTACGCCCGGGCGAAGAATTGAAATGGTTCGAATTCTGGCGCCAGACCCGCCTGAAATGGCACCGCAACCTCGGCCTGGGCGACGATAAATACAGACTGCACGACCACGAGAAACTTGCCCACTACGCCAACGCCGCAACCGACATCGAGTTCGAGATGCCGTTCGGTTTCAAGGAGGTGGAGGGTATCCACTCCCGCACCGACTTCGACCTCTCCCAGCATGAAAAGTTCTCCGGCAAAAAGATCCAGTATTTTGACCCCGAACTCAACGAAAGCTATGTTCCATACGTCATAGAGACCTCCATCGGTGTGGACCGGATGTTCCTGAGCGTGCTCTGCAGCTGCTACGAGATGCAGGATCTGGGCGGGGGCGATTCCCGCGCCGTGCTGCACTTCCCGGCGCCGCTCGCACCGGTAAAATGCGCCGTGCTCCCGCTGGTGAAGAAAGATGGACTTCCCGAGAAGGCACGCGAAATACAGCACCGTCTCCGCTTCGATTTCACATGCCACTACGATGAAAAAGACTCCATCGGCAAGCGCTACCGCCGTCAGGACGCCGTCGGCACCCCCTACTGTGTGACCGTGGACCATCAGACTCTCGAAGACAATACCGTCACGCTGCGACACCGCGACACCATGGAGCAGCGCCGTGTGAGCGTGGACGACCTTGAGAAAATCCTCTCGGAGGAGGTCAGCCTCAACAGTCTACTGCGCCGTCTGGTCTGACTCTCCGACCAATGCGGACAATTCAAACTTCCATCACAAAAATTTGACAAAAATGAAAATCATAAAGAAAATAGCCGCCGCCGCAATCGCGGTAACCGCCATGACATCACTGTCATCGTGCAACTACAACAGCCTTGTCGAAAAACAGCAGGGAGTGGACCAGTCCTGGGCGCAGGTGGAGAACCAGTACCAGCGCCGTGCCGACCTGATCCCAAACCTTGTCAACACAGTCAAGGGCTACTCCTCCCACGAGGAGGAAACTCTCGTAAAGGTTACGGAGGCTCGCGCCAAAGCCACATCCATCACCCTGTCAGCCGACGATCTCACCGAGGAGAATCTCGCCCGATATCAGGAAGCCCAGAATGAGCTGAGCGGAGCCCTCAAGAGTCTTCTCGCCGTAACAGAGGCATATCCCGACCTGAAGGCCAACCAGAATTTCCTCAATCTCCAGGCGCAGCTCGAAGGAACGGAAAACAGAATTTCGACTGAGAGAATGCGCTACACAGAAGCCGTCCGCGACTACAACACGGCCATCAAGAAATTTCCCACCATGATCTACGCCGGATGGTTCGGATTCAAGGAGAAACCGCAGTTTAAAGCCGAAGCGGGCGCCGAAAAAGCACCGGAAGTGAAATTCTAACAAATCTCCGCAGTGAAAACCATCAACAAAGGTCTCCGACAGCCTGTCATCACCGCCCTTCTGTCGCTATCGCTTCTCCTGCTCCCCTCCTGCCTGAAGGGCGAACTCGATGAGCTCGAAATATGGAAGGCAGAAAACGACAAATGGCTCGAAACCACTGACTTCTCCGACTATGAAAAAGTGGCGCCGAGCTGGGCGCCGCAAAATTTCATATACATCAAGTGGCACAACGACAGGAAACTGACCGAAAAAAATCTCGTACCGATGTCCACTTCCACTGTCAATACAAAATATGAGATGGAAGACATCAACGGCAAGAAACTCGGCAATTCATATTCCGTGTCGACAGGCGACAGTGTGTTCCAGACCGTTCCTAACAAGACGATCACCGGCTTCGGCGCCGCCCTCACCATGATGCATGTGGGCGACTCGGTGACCATCGTCATTCCTTATAATTCGGCATACGGGTCGAAAACACAAGGCGCCGTCCAGCCTTATACCAACCTTATCTATCATACCAAACTCAAAGAAATCGTAGCTTACGAAAAACCGTTATGAACAACAGACGTCTTCCGCTTTACCTTGCCGTCGCTCTGGCGGCCGGAGGTGTGATGACGGCAGCCACTCTGCGCATAGGGGAATACAGGACTCTTCCCCCCGCGCAACTCACGGCTCCCGCCGTTCCCGACACCATACAGAACGATAATCCTTTTTCAGCCGACAAACTCCTCGGAGTCCGAAAACAATTGCCCGCACCCGATGCCAAAGGTGTATGGTCCACAGCAACAGCCGACACGGCCGGCAGAATCACTTTCGCCGCAAACCACGGCAATCCCGTGCTCCATACCCTCACCACCCGAATCAAGGCAGACCGTTTTGCCAAGGGAAAGCTCCTGCTTTCATCCACCTCGCGGGCAACGGTAAAAGTGGATGACCAGACTCTGATAAGCAAGGCGACTTCCGACTCTCTGCCTACAGATGCGGAGGCTCCCCTTTCGCTCAACCCAGAAACCGTCTACGACATCACGGTAGACCTCCTCTCCATGCCCGATGACAAAAGCGCGTCCGACTTCCGTCTGGAATTCGTGCCCGACAAGGACTTCGAGGATGTCGCCGTAAGCTGCGCTCCGTCGCTGTCCCGCAGGGTGGGACCTTCAACTACCGCCACCGGAGAACGCGTCACATCCGCAACCCTGTCACCCGACGGCAAATATCTGCTCGTGGCGATGAAGGATGTGAAATCGGCTACAGAATCCAGTTCCCGCGCCCTGCTGACAGAAACAGCCACCGGACGCGTCATTTCGGAAGATGTCAATCCGGAAGCGGCTTGGCTCCCGAGGGGGAACGCACTCTATTATACCGCCAAACGCAACGGCGTGAGCGACGTATACAAGATGGCGATTCCATCGATGGCCACTTCGCTGCTCGCGAAAGATGTGCCCGACGAGAATTTCGTCATATCTCCCGACATGCGGTATCTGTTCTATTACGATGTAGTGGAGGGAAACAAGGATGCCGGCATAATGCGGCGAGTGAAAAGTCCCGACGACCGCATTCCGGGCGATCGCGACCGCTATTATCTTGTGCGGTATGATCTGGAGAGCCACCTTGCCGTTCCAGTGACCTATGGCGGTCCCTCGACATCCATCACCGACTATTCGCAGGACGGCAGTAAACTTCTCTACATCGCCCAGCGTCAGCAGCCAGACACATATCCTTTCTATTTCATGTCGCTTGTGGAGATGGACATCAACACACTCCGCACCGACACGCTTATAAAGGAGGAACAGGGATTCATCACCGATGCCAGATATTCGCCAGATGCCAGCCAGATATTCATCACGGCCCATCCCGAAGCTTTCGGAGGAATCGGGGCGAACTATGCGCCGCATCCCATCGCCAACAATTTTGACCATCAGGGATTCATCCTCGACAAAGCCACCGGCAAAGTCCGCGCAATGACGCGTGACTTCGCCCCCTCGCTCGAGGGGGGCGCAGTCTGGAACCATGCCGACGGCAAGATCTATTTCCGCGCCGAAACTGGTTTCGACAATTTCATCTATCGTCTCGATCCCTCCGACGGCAAGATCATCAGGATCGGGACATCGATGCCCTACGTGAAGGACTTCTCCATGGGCGACAACGAATCGAAATGGATAGCCTACCGCGGCGGCAGCTTCACCGATGACGGCGTGGCCGCCCTTGTCAACCTCAAGACCGGAAAGGAGACCATCGTGGCAGATCCCCAGAAAGAGAACGTCCGCGACATTGAGTTCGGCAAGATGGAGCAGTGGAAGTTCACCGCATCCGACGGTACGGAAATCGACGGATATTTCTGTCTGCCTCCCGGCTTCGACCCACAGAAGAAGTACCCGATGATCGTCTACTACTACGGCGGCACTGCCCCCACCACCTCAACCTTCTATCACCTATACAGCCCGCAGACATTCGCGTCACGCGACTATGTGGTGTATCTCATAAATCCGAGCGGCACCACTGGCTACGGTCAGGAATTTTCCGCACGCCATGTCAACGCATGGGGCAAACGCACTGCAGAGGACATCATCGAGGGCGTGAAGCTATTCTGCAAGGAACATTCATTTGTCAACGACAAGAAGATCGGCTGCATCGGCGCATCCTACGGCGGTTTCATGACTCAATATCTGCAGACGCTCACTGACATATTCGCCGCTGCAGTATCACACGCCGGCATATCGAATGTGACCAGCTACTGGGGAGAGGGTTTCTGGGGATATTCCTATAACAGCGTGGCTGCAGCCAAGAGCTATCCCTGGACCGATCCGGAACTGTTCACAAAACAGGGATCGCTCTTCAATGCCGACAAGATCCATACCCCTCTCCTCCTGCTCCACGGCACGGTCGACACCAATGTGCCTATCGGCGAGAGCATCCAGCTCTTCAACGCCCTGCGCATCCTCGGACGCGACGTGGAGTTCATCACGGTGCAGGACGAGAACCATGTGGTGGCAGGCTTCGAGAGCCGCATCGTATGGCAGAACACCATCATGGCATGGTTTGCCAAATGGCTTCAGGACGATCCCAGATGGTGGAACGAACTCTACGGCAAGTAAGATTTTGAACATAAAACATCATATTACGCTATGAAATATGGAAATATAAAGAGAGCCGCTTCAGTGGCTCTCTTTATAGTCATGACGGTCGGACTCGGACCTGTATTCTCCTCTCTCCTGTCGTCATGCTCGAAAACAGACAAGGACGCCGAAGATGTGGCCGAGACCGAGGCCGCGATCATTGATGGCCGGGAGGCCGCACGGATATTCGTGCAGCGTAACTGGAAAGACACCACCGAGTTGCAGGGCCTGCTGCTCGAGGCTCGTTCCAGACAGAGCAAATACCGCATGGCCGGCAAGGAACAGAGCGCCCTGGCATTCGACTCGGCATTTGTGTCGACTCTCCGCACAGTGCGCCCCGACGTGGCCCGAGAACTCGACAAGAATCCGGCCAGGGACTTCTCTAAAAAGCAAGACAAATAATGGTAAACAACGATATAGCAGAACTTCTTGATTCCGAGGCTACACGAATAAACCGCCCGGAATTCATAGCCGACGATCCCGTACAGTTTCCCCGTCGTTTCGAATCTCTGCCCGACATCGAGACAGCGGCCTTTCTCTCCGCGATAATCGCCTGGGGAAACCGCCGCATGATATGTCGCGACGCAGAGAGGATGTTCTCCCTGATGGACTGGCAGCCGCACGCTTTCGTGATGGAGGAAGGATACGGGGATCTTGACCCCGGCATGAACATCCACCGTACTTTCTTCGCCCGCCATCTCCAGTATTTCCTTCGCGGACTGCGGGAGATATTCCGCAATTACGGCAGCGTCGACGCGTTTGCGCACAGCGTGCGTGCGGGAGAAGACAACGCACCGGCATGGCGGCTTACAGAAGAGATGCAGAAGGTGATGTGCGGAGCCAACAACGGAGATGTATGTTCGAGATGTCTTCCGGTCAATCTCCGGAACACCGCGCTAAAACGGTTCAACATGGCTCTCCGCTGGCTTGTCAGGGACGACGGAATCGTGGATATGGGCGTCTGGAAATCAATACCCAAAAGCCGCCTGTATATTCCGCTCGACGTACATGTGGGAAATACAGCGCGGAACCTCGGCATACTCGAACGTAAAAGCAATGACCGGCGAGCCGTGGAACTTCTCACCGGAGAGATGCGGCAGCTGAGACCCGATGATCCGGCTTTCTACGATTTCGCACTCTTCGGAATCGGAATGGAAGGAAAAAATAATTTGGAAACTACGATGCAATAAAGAAAATACCGTTTATTCAAAATATCGATCATACTATGAAAAAAATATTGTGCGCGATTCTGACCATATTCTCTGTCATGGCAACGGCAGCTGCCGGATCCGTGACGGCGTCGGAAAGGAATCCCAAACGGGAATTCCGCGGCGCGTGGCTCCATGTGATAGGTCAGAACCAATGGCAGGACAAGAGCACGGAGCAGGCCAAGGCATATATCCGCGACCAGTTCGACAAACTTGCCGGAACCGGGTGCAATACCGTTATCTTTCAGGTGCGCCCCACAGCCGACGCCGTCTATAGGTCGGAACTCGAACCCTGGAGCGCATGGCTCACCGGCAAACGTGGCAAGGCACCGTCGCCGATGTGGGATCCCATGGAGTACGCCATCGGGGAGGCCCACAAGCGGGGGATGGAATTCCATGCCTGGCTCAATCCATACCGTGTAACTTCGACAGCAAAGGAGGTGCTTCCGGCAAGTCACGATTCTAACAAGGAACCGCACCGCTTTTTCCGATATAACGGTCAGATTCTCTTTGACCCCGCCTATCAGGAAAACCGCGACTTCATCTGCAAGGTGGTTAAGGACATAGTGGACCGTTACGATATCGACGGCATACATATCGACGATTATTTCTACCCTTATCCGGCTCCCGGAAAGAAAATACCGGATGACGCAAGCTACCGCAAGTTCGCCGACGGACAGAATATAGCCGATTGGCGCCGTAAAAACGTCGACCTCCTTATCGAACAGCTCCATTCCACAATCAAGGAAGCCAAACCATGGGTACGCTTCGGTGTAAGTCCTTTCGGAATCTGGCGCAATAAAAGGACGGATCCTCGCGGCTCGGAAAGCACAGGCCTCCAGAATTACGATGATCTTTACGCAGATGTCATTCTCTGGGCCAAAAAGGGCTGGGTGGATTATCTAGCGCCACAACTTTACTGGAGTCTCGACACGAAAGCGGCTCCAAGCCGGCATCTCGCACAATGGTGGAACGATAATGCCAACGGAGCCGACATCTACATCGGATGGGATGTGAAACGGACTATGGACTCCCCCGACCCCGGCAACAACGACCGGAACGAACTTGATACCAAGGTTCGCCTCTCAAGGCGTCTGCCGAATGTGAAAGGGAATGTGTGGTGGCACGGCTATTGGGTAACCGGCAACTACAAGGGCGCCGCAGATTCACTGGCTATGAAATATCAGTCGACGATCGCCCTGCCCCCTGCATACGGCGACCTGAAAAAGACACCGAAAAGTGTCAGCGAAATAAAAATAGATAAAACCGGGGAAGAGGCATTCCTGTCTTGGGAAGCCCCGCGACGGGGTCCATCAGAATCTGAATCCGATGTGGTGCGTTATGCCGTCTATGAATTTTTTCCCGGAGAGCCTCAGGACACAGGAGATCCTCAGACAATAGTGGCTCTGACTCCGTTCACGCGTGTACGGATCTACCCTGAGCCGGGAGTGACATTCGCCGTCACCGCACTTGACCGCATGAACCGTGAGTCGCATCCGATATTCATCTATTACAAATGATTATGTCATAGTAGTGAATGACACAAGTCCCCGGATTCCTTCACGGTCCGGGGACTTGCGCTGTCAGTCGCTGACATCATAGTGTCGTTGCCGTAACATCCGGCCGTTCCATCAAGGGGGATGCATCATTCCCGGTTGCGATGCAAATTAATATCCAGCTATGCAAAAATACCGCATCCTTAAGTTAATAAATGTTTAAATTGTAAAAATTGACTTAAGCATTTTGCGATTGATTTGTAAAAATCATGACAAAGAATTATTTTTGCAAATAACTTATTTGGTTATTATTTCTATAACTTACATTAAGAAATTCTGAATAACCAGTATAACCCGAATCGATCCCGTCCCGCACTGCGGGTACTCTCTAATTTTTCTATCATGCCGACATATAAGGCAGGATAGAGCATATTTAAAATTTACAATTTGTAATTTATAATTTACAATTTTTATTTGCCTGAGTCTGAAGAGTCGGACTCATTATAAAGAAAAGGCGACATGAATATTGGACAAGAGATTAGGAAACGTCGGCAGGAATTGAGACTTACCCAGCAGTCGCTCGCCGACATGTCAGGAGTCAGCGTCCGGATGATCAAATCAATCGAAGGCAATTATGCCAATCCCTCAATGAAGACTGTGGAGAAACTGCTCCAGGCTCTGGGACTCGGATTGGAAATCACCGAAAGCCGCAAGAACTGACACCGTAAACCGGCCTCCCCGAATCAGAGCCGGACATGAAGCAGGGACCGGAGGTCCATTAACAAATGGGCCACTGTTATTTTGTCTAAGATAGGGCTAAATATTGCACCAAAACATTACTAATCAACAAGATAGGTGATTTATATAGCACCTTAAAACAACCGTTGGATTACAGATTGTCAAGGGTCCCGTCCGAATGACCGGGATTTACATATCCAGTTATTCGGATCATCGCACCGATTATTGGGAATTGCGTCCGAATTTGGCGCATTTCGGAGAATAGGCAAGTGTGACTATATGGTCATCGCTACGGTAGCTGTACAGAAGCAGTTCCACAACTGCAGCAGACGCGTCACCCTCTGCCCGAAGTGCCACTTCAGCCCGTCCCGTGACCATCTCTAAAAGTTCATCCTTGCTTGCTGCATGGAACTCCGCCGGATCATACATCACAACAGCCGGCCCGATCCTGGGCATACGCAGAATGCGGATATCCTCGCGCCAGTCGATCGACGGATTCATTACGGCTTTCAGGGCAGCCTCTTTCGATGTCCAGGCAATTATGTTGGCCACGGTATCTTCGTCCGCCACCATCCGAAGCTCGGTTTCCGATAGAAATTTATCGCGCACATTCAGCACCTGCGTCCGGTCTGCCCGCTCCGCATCTATGCCCAAAGCGGTGCGTTCGGAGAACACGCCAAGTTCCACCTCCGGCGTAGGAGGCAGCGTGGCGACCGCAAGCAGTCCGCGGCAGTGGGCGACCGATATGCGGCCCTGCTCGCCGTAAAGAAAGGGAGCGCCGTTATGGAAATGTCCTATCTCGCGATATGTATCCTTGCCGTTCTCGCAATATATCTGTCTGGCCATCTCAAGCCATACATTGCCCTGACGATCTTCTCCTCCGCTCACCTCCTCCACCTTGATTCCGGGAAGTGATGGATGCCTCCAATAAATAAATTCCGTTTCCATAAGCTTTTTACTATTTAAATCCGACCATATCCGGACTCCGGCTGTCATTGTACACCAGGAGCGGGGATTATCTCCGTCTTGACTTTCATGATACGGCGCTTCTCCATACTTATCACATGGAAACGAAGACGTCCGCGCGCAAGTGTCTCCGTCATCGACGGGAAGTCTCCCTTGATTTCGAGCAACAGTCCCGCCAGTGTCTCCGCATCCCCTACATCACCGAGATCCTCCTCCGGTATGTCAAGTACATGACAGAAGTCTACGATAGGTATCTTTCCCTCGAACTCATAGACCCCCGGCGAGATCCTGCGGTACATCGAGTCCACCTCGTCGTATTCGTCATCGATATCACCCACAATCTGTTCGATTATATCCTCCAGAGTGACGATACCCTGGGTACATCCGTATTCATCGATCACGATGGCGATATGTATTTTCTTTTTGCGGAAATCCTCGAGCAGGTCGTCAAGCATCCTCGACTCAGGGACAAAATACGCATCGCGAAGGAGAGTCTGCCAGTTCGGGCGCACCTTTCTGCCTATATAAGGAAGAAGGTCCTTGCTGTAGAGAATTCCGCAGATGGAATCCTGGTTTGTGTCATATACAGGTATGCGCGAATATCCGGACTCAAGAATTGTCCTGATGGCCTCCTCCCATGAATCATGACATTCGATGGAGGTGACATCGACACGCGATATCATAACGGCGCGTGCATCGCGCTCACCGAACGACAAGATGCCTTCGAGCATCTCCTTGTCCTTGCCTTCCTTTACATCGGAAATCTCGAGTGCCTTTTCGAGCTCGCCGGTGGATATATTTTCCTTCTTCTTGGTTACTATCTTGTTGACAATCACCGTCGATTTCACCATAGTCCGGGCTAAGGGGCCAAAAATCCTACAGAGAAACTTCACTCCGGAACTGGACATGCGCACCCAGCGCAGCTGGCGGCCGCGGGCCACTAATTTGGGAAAGATTTCGCCAAACAGAAGCAGCAGGAAAGTCATGAAGACCGTCTGCACCAAGAAGTTCACCACCGTACTGTTAAACGTCACCACCTCGTTGATGGCATAGTTGAGAAGTACCACAAGTGTGATATTCACCAGATTATTCGTGATCAGGATTGTGGCGAGAAGCAACTCCGGATCCCTCAGCATTCCCGTCACCGTACGGTCTCGCGGGTCATCACTCTCCTCAAGTTCTTCAGCCTCGCGACGTGTGATCCCGAAATAGGCGATCTCGCTTCCGGACACAAACGCCGACATGAAGAGACAGCAAGCGGCCATGACTATTATCACTCCCCACGCCAGCCAGGAAATGGTCTCCGGGCTGTGCAAAGTCAGGGCCTTCACGGCCAGCAGTATCGCATTAAGAACCGGCGTCGCCGGCAAAGGGTCTGGATCCAAAACTTTTTAAATGTTGATTTTAGTGCAAATTTAACCTTTTTCGGCGGTATATGCAAGAAATCGGACGTCAATTAACGGCATGGGGATTTTAGAGACTGTTTTATGATATGACCGGGACTACCGCATGACCGGTCAGTCACACACGTACTGCACCACCCCCTCGTTGACATACCAAAGATAACCGCAGACTTTCGGAAAAAGTCCCGTCGACTTCAGCAGTTCCACATATCGGCGTACCTGGCGTGCATAGCGTTTGTCTTTACGCACTTTCCCGAACTTATAGTCCACCAGCTCCGCATGACCGTCGGGAAACACCACTATACGGTCAGGGCGTCGCAGCATGGAGCCACGGTGAAGCAACGGCCGCTCCGCGATGACACGGACATCCCTACCGAACCACCGTGATACGTCTGGATCCGACAGTTTATGCCGCAATGATTCGCGGATTTCATCCACCATGTCGGGAAGCAATGTGCCGTCCACCGTCAGATGGCGCAGTGCCGGCTCGAGGTCATCGACAACACGCATCCTCTCAAGAATGGCGTGCTTGATGTTTCCCTCCGAACGGGGATCGAGATCCAACTCTTCCGGTTCTTCCTGTTCCTCCTCTCCGTCCCCGACGGCGTCTCTGTAAGCGGGAAGCGCGGAAAGGTCCTCTTCCCTGTATTTGATATAGTCGGGGGTGGGACGGGCCGGGTAGTCCTCGAGGATTATATGGTCCGACACTCCTCCCGATTCTTCCGCATCCCTCACAGGCGGCTCGCCTATCTCGTAAGAGTTGCCGTTGCCTCTGATAAGTTCAGGCGGCAGCAGCGACAGTCCGGCAGATGGCGCGACGCTCCATTCTCCGGCAAACCGCATGAGGAAATCCGCTATTCTCGCCGAATCCTTCTCCTTTCCCTTGAAAGCGAAGACATGAAGCTCGTCGACGGCACGTGTGAAGGCCACGTATGTCGCGTTGAGTTCATCCATCTTCAGCATGTCGTAATACTCAGTCAGCAACGGATGGTGCACGGTATCGGCCAGACTTTCGTCAATGGCGACCGGCATATACGGAGGCAACCGGAGTTTCCCGGAACCGTCCGGCATTCCGAGATGAGGCGCCACCCATCTCCATTCGGGAGAACATTTCGGCAGAGAGTCGCTGAGATCACTCGTCACAAACGGCACAATCACGCATGGGTACTCAAGACCTTTGGCCTTATGGACAGTAATTATCCTGACAGCATCAGTGTCTTCGGGCGACGAGATGGAAGCCGACACCCTCTTTCGCTCCCACCAGGTCAGAAAAGAGGCTATGTCAGTGGGTTTTTCCTCGCAATATTCAAGCACGATATCCTGGAAAGCGGAGATAAACACCGCATCGCGGCGCCGGACGGACGGAGGCATCAGACGACTGCCGGCCAGAGCCTCAACAAGCGCCGGAAGCGCAAGAGTCTGCATATCTCCCAATACCGAACCGAGAGCGTCGAAGTCTGAACCCTGCCGCAGGAACATACGCATCTGCTCCGCCACGGGCAGATCGGCGTGACCGAGAGCGAAAAACCTGAAGTCGCATTCCATGTCTGACCAGTTCCCCACTCTTTTCCTTACACCTTCGGTTTCCGCTGTATCAATGTCCGGACGGGCGCCGGACGCCACACTCCGCAGCGCCGCCTCGAGGATACGCACGCCCTCTGATGAGACGAGCCTTAGAGAATCCTCGCTGACAAAAGCTATCTTCATCGTGGCCCGGTCGTTGTATGCCATAAGCGCCGAAATAACCGCCTCTCCCTCCGAATGCGCACGGACAAGAACAGCGATGTCGCGCATTCTGTATCCGCGCGCGAGCGCATCCTCTATCACGAGGGGAACTTCGGAACATACAATGTCGGTATAACTGCCTTTGTCGCTTGCTTCGGGCACCGTCACTTTCACGTATCCCTTATCGGCCTTATGATTCGGTTGCTGGACAACATTGGAATACAGCGCCCTGAAGTCGAGGCGCGTGCAGCCTTCCCCGACCTGGCGACACCCGTCGATCCCGTCGACAAGAAAGCGGAAGAAGGAGTTGTTGAACTCCACTACACGCAACGATGAGCGCCAGTTGGTATTTTTGACATCGGAATCCACTTCCGGGTCCAGACTGTCCGAAAACTGCGCGGGAACCGTCTCTGTGATAAGCGACGGATCGGCGTTGCGGAACCGGTAGATACTCTGTTTGGCATCGCCGATTATCAGGTTGTCATTGCCGCGCGACATGCTCTCGGACAGGAGCGGCCGGAGATTGTGCCACTGCATCCGGCTCGTGTCCTGAAACTCATCGATAAGGAA
>DERZ01000025.1:0-5126 GCA_002361155.1 Porphyromonadaceae bacterium UBA3327
CGGTGGGTCATGTTGCCGCAGTGGCCGATCTGGATCGAGGCCTTGGCTCCGGCAGCATGGATGCCGTCGGTGATTTCACGCAGAGGTGTCACGATCCCAGACCGGAGCCATAGCTGAGTGTCGAACGACAGGGCCGAACGGCAGATTCCGGCGTAAGCCAGTGTGGTCATCCCCACACCTCCGCGCGCCACCGACAGATGGTAGTCGCGAAGCGCGGCTGTGGGATTGTTGTCCTTGCCCATCCCTTCGAAAGCGGCGGAGCGTATGGTGCGGTTGCGTAACTCTACGGGACCGATTTTTCCGGGGGTGAACAGTTTCATGGGCAGGGATGTCAATAAATGAACGGGATGATGTACCGTCGGTTTAGCCCGGCATACCGGTCGCCGAACTTTTCGAGATACCGGCGGTGTGTGGCGCGGGCGCGCGGTGCAAGATTCGCGAAGGTCCATACCACGAATGCGAGTCCTCCGAGACTCCAGGTCAGTATGGCATAGCCGAGCCATTCGGTAACCTCGCCGAAATAATTGGCTGAGGTGACGTATCGGAACATTCCTCCCCGGGGGATGTAATGCCCGCTGTCGCCAGGACGGCGCAAGTGGCGGATGATGTGGTCTGAATGGAGATTGACCGCCATGCCGGTGAGGAATATGACTGTCCCCAGAATGAACAGAGGACTCCATAGCCACGACACCGGATAAGCATCAGCCGGAGAGACATAAAAGAGCCATCCTCCTATCATGTAGGCATTGACCACATTGAAAATTACTCCGCAGAGAATAATCACCAGAGGCATACGGTTGGAGCCTCTGATGAGCATGGGGAACAGGAAAGATCTCTGAAAATAATGGGCTTCGAAGAGGAGGGCCATCACTGTCAGTGCCGGCGAGGCGGCCCGGGAGCTGAAAATCCATAACAGCAGCATGGCGATGAAGGAGGGGGCCTCCATGAGCACCCATCCGAGACGGTTGTTGACCGTCGGCCCCCATTTGCAGTTGTACATCATGCCGTAGCCGGCAGTGACCCGCTGAAGTATCACGAATACTATCACGGCAAGGCAGAACATCCCTGAGATTACCGAATAATATATGGCGGGTTCAAAAATTGAGGTCATAAAAGGCTGTTTAATCAACAAAGTTACAAATATCCGGCGTGAAAACCAAATCCGTTCCGCAACCTGAATTCTTTGTTGTGTCTGATTTTACGTTAAGGCCTGACATAAATTTCAAGAACGCGCTATGAAGAAGGCGTTCGAAGTGTCTCAAGTCTGACATTGCCTAATTTAGATGCGGCTTCAGAGAAGCTGCTGTAGAATGAGCCATAGATTTTGGAGCATTTTGACAGTATAATCATCTCTAAAAAAGCATTTTTAATGCCGGCGACAGATGATCGGTCAGCTTTAAGGGAGCTTGTGACAATCCTGTCGCGGCCATATCGCTCCACGAATACTTTTTTTGTGTCCTCATCATCGGAGGCCAGATAGAAATGTGCCCCGGGATTATGTTTCAGCTCGATATCGACAGCATTAAAAAAAAGGTTCAATGGGCTATGCCGGACAGACATGGCATTGTCTGTCCGGCGTATGTGCAGACCTACGGTGTCATTCATTCCTTTCAGAATATCCGTGGCCTGCGCTTCGTATCGGGACAGAGGATGTATCAGCTGTCTGTAAAATTCATCCGTAAAGTCAAAGAACTCCAGACCGCTGCGAATAAGGATGTCCTTGTCTTTCGACAATGTGTCATGTATCGTCCTGATGTCTAAAATACAGGAATTTTTTATTAAGTTGTCATCATCCAGTTCATAGCCATATTTCCCGAATTTTGTGATACCGGATGCATAAAAGTTTCTCTTGCGCGGAGCATCGTACAGAAACAGTTGTTTCAGCGCGGAAATATTGTGTATGCGGATATCAGGCATTCCGTTGCCGGATATGCCTTCAATATCAATCAGTTCATCAACCGGAGCTGCTAATTCGGAGTTTATGGCCCAGACAACCTGCATTGAGACGTTCAGTTCCTTTGCCAGGCTGGCACCTGCCACTATGGCTCTGAGTCTGTTGGCAATTCCTCCGATTGGATTTACGATTAATGTCGGCATTACTGAAAATGTATATGATTGCAGTCGGTATTTTGTGGAACGATTTTTATCTGGTGACGGTAATTTCGAGATCTTTGACTATGCCGCTGATGTCGCGGATGGTGTACCGGCCTGTCGGGACGAAATCTCCGTTGCTGTTTTTAAGGTCCCAGTAGGTGATTCTGTCCGTGGAGAAGTCGGGTGTGTTGACCACGTTTCCGTCCGCGTCAAGTACCTGGAGGGAAGAGGTGAGAGGAATGTTGTAGATGGTCACGACACCGGAGTAGTCTTTGTCGACTACTGAGGGGACCGCCATAGGTCCCGTT
The DNA here is from genome assembly GCA_002361155.1 of Porphyromonadaceae bacterium UBA3327. Classification (GTDB taxonomy): domain Bacteria; phylum Bacteroidota; class Bacteroidia; order Bacteroidales; family Muribaculaceae; genus Lepagella. Next base: position 2,403 of record DERZ01000025.1, read on the forward strand.
TCATCGGCTCCCGCTTCCGAAGGGGCATCGGGCCGTACGCTCGCGATTCCGTCATGGGTAGAGATCCAGAGAGTCTTGTCCTCCGGATTCCATCCGAGGTGTATGACGCGGTCGTGAGGCAGAGGGGAATTCTTTGTGGTGTAATGCGCGATAATGTTCTTGCGGTCTGCCGACAGACCTAAGATGCCGTCCGACTGCGTTCCGATCCACGCGCGGTTATACTCGTCGAATATCACCGTGTTCACCTGCCCGCGCGGAACTATCGGGTTCAGGTGTCCCTTGTTGTCGTACGTACCGAGCAGAGAAACATGAGCCACATCGGAGTCAGGATTGTTGTCGGCGGGAAATTCCACACAGGCGCGCTGACCGGATACTATTATGTTTCCGTTTACAGGATCCTCGGTTATGTCGAATATGGCTGCCCATTTGGTAGAAGAATTTCCGGATTCGCTCCATCCATAATAGACAGTTACGACATCATCCGTTGTGTCCTCAAGCGTGCCTTTATGGTCAAGGATTATAATGGGCCAGTCGCCGGTCACGGTATATATGACAATCTTGTTTTTGTTTTTCTCATGTTTTAAAGCGAGGCATTGGCCGAATGCGGTTCCTCCATCCTGAAATGGTATGGTAATATAACTCCAGCCGTCGCTGCTTGCTGCTTCAGGATTCTCGAATTTATTTTTGCGCGCGGCTTTACTCCAGTACATCAGTTTTGGCCCGCTCTTCTCTCCGAGAACAGAGTACACATCCATGTAATACGCCCAGAAAGTGCCTTCGGAATCAAATCCTCCGGGATACATCGGGCAGTATCCTTTCCATTGCGGCACATCGGGCGCGATTACATTGAATCCCGGCAGAGTCGATTTTGGATTCTCCGCGGATCCGAACATCAGATGGGTGCCTGCCGGATCCTTCATGTTCATGAATGTAATTCCGTCGAAAATCGATCCCATCACTGCATAATCGGGGAAATCGGGATCCAGATGCAGACCTAAAGGATCGGGAGTGGGATATCTGAGTATATTTTTCTCATACATGGCCTTTCTCTCCGCATTGTCATTGATGAACGCAGGCGGATTTGAGTATGTCGACAGGTCGGTCCATTTTCCGTTGCGGTACAGCGTCATCTGCATAGGCTGGATCACGGCCTTGTTGTCATTGTCAAAATTTGCGCCCTGATTCACCATCACCATTCCGTGGGCAGGAGAGTAGGCGAACTCCACGTATCGGTGTGCCATCGGTCCTTCGTACCGGGCTGTGAAGTTGTCGGCCCAGATGCCGTTGTCGCCGCTTCTGCGACAGGCGAAATCGTACCGTTCCTTGGCGACCCAGAAGTTCTCGAAGTCCCAGGACCCTAAGCACTGGCGGTAATTGTCTCCTGCGGAAAGCCAGCCTATGGTCTTCTTCATGAAGTCGAGGGTGGTCCGTGGCTCCTTCTCATAGTTCAGCTGATAGGCCATGGTGCGGGAGAAAACCAGATAGCCATTCTTGTTTATCAGCGCGTTGCTTTGAAGCGGAGTGGTCGTCACACTGTTGCCGCCGGCGAGAAAGAAACGGTTGGAATCGTCGGTAGCCACGGCCGAAAGCCATTTCCCTTTGTCAAGCCATGCCCGGCATATAGAGGCATAATCGGAACCGCTGTATGCGTTGCCGATGTATGCGAACGAGGTTTCCGACAGGGGAAGAATGCATTTCGGACCGTTGCGCATCACGGTGAAAGGAGTGAAATTGTCGATCACACACAGCTTCGAACTTACGTCTGCCTGATAGAAATTACCATCTATGATGGCTACCACCTTTTTGCCCACCCGGCATACGTCCGTCACATCCTTCAGAAAAAATGCGTTTTCCCTGATCTCTTTCGATCTGCCGTCAATATAAAGAAATCCGGCCTTTGTGGAAATCCAGATGTCGTCATAGAGGTCGAAGTTGATGGTGCGGAACACACGCGCCCTCGCCAGCGATTCGCGGGTCAGCACATCGTGGGTGGTGCGGAGTCCGTTCTTGTCGAAGATATCGATTATGCCTGTGGAATAAATCACAACAAGGTCTTCCGTGCGGGGGTTGAAATTGGCGGCTTCAATCTCGCTTCCGGAAAGATCGAGACGGGAATGAACGTCCTGGATTCCGGCTGCGGGATTCTTTCTGTCATAGAACAGAAGACTTCCGGAAGGCCATTTTTTGGTGGCGTTCATCGTGACGTTATTGTACATGTTCTGACGCACAAGAAACCATGTGATATTTTCTCCATCCATGATTCGTACCGGCACATTGTCGTAGGAAGTGTATCTGTGCCATTCCGTGCCATTTGTGACGGCTGATGCCGGTGTGGAAGATAATGTGCAGACAAGGATTGTCAGTATGATGAGGAGATGTTTAAGGGTAGAGTGAGACATACACATGAAAGTCAGATCGATATCAATATATAAAACGAAAAATATATTGTCTTATTACACGCCGCCGGGGTCCCTCCGCATGGCGGAAAGTTCTTTACGGAACTCGCGGTTGGCGAGACGGCGGTTGCGGTCGAATATGAATCCCCATTTGCGGAAATAACGCAGCATGTTGGCGGCATGGATTTTAAGCATCCGGCTGTCCTTTCTGGAGGCGGCACGGTGGTCATGGATTATGCTTGCGCCCGGGAAATAGATGGTTTTATATCTTTCATGGATCCTCCGGGTGAGGTCTATATCCTCAGGATACATGAAGAACCGCTCGTCA
>DERZ01000025.1:5403-23913 GCA_002361155.1 Porphyromonadaceae bacterium UBA3327
ATACATGAAGAACCGCTCGTCAAATAAGCCGGTTTCCCTCAGCGCGCTTACCCGTAACAGCATGAAGCATCCGTGATGATACGGCGCATTCAGAGGTCTGTTCAGATCATAGCTGCGTAATTCGTAGTTGTCAAACCATTTTCGGGCTATTGCGCGGGGAAGGAAACGGTGCAATATCAGGTCGGCAGGAGTGGGAATCCGGTGGCAGACGGGCTGATAACTGCCGTCTCTGTATGTGACGTGGGGAATAAGCTGGCCGGTATCGCTGTGTCTGTCCATATATTCAAGACATTTCTCGAGCTCCTCGGCCGTGAAATATACGTCGGAGTTCAACACGAGATGATAGTCGACATTCTTTCGCAGTGATTCCCTGATGGAGATGTTGTTTCCCGCGCCGTACCCCACATTTCCATTCGGAATGTAATTGACTGTCGGGTCGTCGAGGCCGCGGCAGAATCGTTCGGTCCGTGGATCGGAAGAATTGTCAATGATATCTATAGCGTCAATGCAGGGACACCCCGACATGGAACCGAGGCAATTGCGAAGTTCTTCATCAGGGGTGTGATATGTTACGATGGAGACTCTTAATGTCATGGCGAGGTCGTATCCGCCCTTTTCCAGATTTTTATCAGACAGCCTATTGTTCCAGCGTGAACGGGATCGAGATCTCGGCAGTGGAGTCTGTCGGGTTGCCGGCGTCATCGGTCGAGGGGATCCATTTCGGCATGGTCTTGACCAGACGGATTGACTCCTGCTCAAGGTCCGGATCTACCATGCGCCTGATCTTGATGTTGCCTATTGAACCGTCGGCTTTCACCGTGAATATCACAGTCACAACGCCTTCAACTCCGTTCTCCCTGGCCATTTCCGGATATTTCAGATTTTTTACAATATACTCCGTGAGAGCCTTCTCCCCTCCGGCAAATTCAGCCTTTGTGGCAGCCGAGGCCGCGAAAGATATTGTCGCGGCCATAATGATGGCCAATATCGCTTTTTTCATATCATTAATATTATTTCATACTTTAGCAGTTCCAGTTTCAAAAAGTGGACTTCGCTCTCTGTTCAAGCCGGTCGAGCAGGTCGGAACAACCCTCCTCGAGCATGTCGAGAACCAGCTGGAAGCCGGCCGGTCCCTCGTAATAGGGGTCGGGTACGCAGTCCATCGTCGGAAATCCTTCCGTAAAGAAGTCGCACATCCTGACTATCTTTGCCTCATCCTCGACTGTCGGAGCCGCCGAACGGAGCGAGTCGATGTTACGGTCGTCCATGCCGACAAGCAGGTCGAAATCGTCGAAATCGCTGTCGCGCACCGTGCGGCTGCGGTGTTCAAGCCTGTACCCGCGCTGCCATGCAGCCTCGCGCATCCGTCGGTCGGGAAGGTCGCCGCGGTGACCTCCGTAAAAGCCCGCTGAGTCGAATCCGTAATCAGCCAGACCTCTCTCCCGGGCTATCTTTTCAGCGATGCCCTGTGCCGCCGGACTCCTGCAGATATTTCCGAGGCATACGAAAAGTACACGCGGGGCACGTCCCTCCGCAGCCGCCCGCTCCGCAGCCGAATTTACCTTCCGGCGGCTCTCCTCAACGCTCTCCTGTCTCTCTTTTTTCATCCAAATATTCCAATTTTCTACAAATTTAGTAAATTTCAGTTGATTTAAGCCATTTTTATCCCCTTTTTCAAATCCAATTTATTAATTTTGCATTGGAAGTTGCTTAAACTGACTTTTCGCGCGGCATGCGCGACACGGACTTGTATTTTAAGGAAAGAATCATATAATGGCAAATCACGAACTAAGCGAACAGGAGATAGTGCGGCGCAACAGCATGAACGCACTCCGCGAGCGGGGAATCGAACCCTACCCTGCGGCCGAATATGAAGTGACGGGACATACCCGCGAGATCAAGGAAAATTTCAAGGATGGAGAGGAGCCCGTCCGCGAGGTTGCGGTGGCCGGCCGCGTCATGAGCCGCCGCATCATGGGTAAGGCTTCTTTCATGGAGCTGCAGGATGCCGACGGGAGGATCCAGGTTTACGTCTCCCGCGATGACCTCTGTCCGGGCGAAGACAAGGACATGTACAATGTGGTGTTCAAAAAACTGCTTGATATCGGCGATTTCATCGGTGTGCGTGGTTACGTGTTCCGTACACAGATGGGAGAAATCTCCATCCACGCCCAGGAAATAACGGTGCTTTCCAAGAGTCTGCGTCCTCTCCCCGTGGTGAAGATGAAGGACGGCAAGGCTTACGACGCGTTCACAGATCCGGAGATGCGTTATCGTCAGCGCTATGTCGACCTTGTGGTCAATCCCGGCGTTAAGGATATTTTCCTGAAGCGCACGCGCATGTTCAACTCCATGCGTGAGTTCTTCAACTCCCATGGATACATCGAGGTGGAGACCCCGATTCTCCAGTCGATTCCCGGCGGAGCGTCGGCGCGCCCTTTCATCACCCACCACAACGCGCTCGACATTCCCCTCTATCTGCGTATAGCCGATGAACTTTACCTCAAGCGTCTGATAGTCGGAGGCTTCGAGGGCGTATATGAGTTCTCGAAGAATTTCCGCAACGAGGGAATGGACCGCACCCATAATCCCGAATTCACCTGCATGGAGATTTATGTGTCATACAAGGACTACAACTGGATGATGCGCTTCACCGAGCGGATGCTTGAGAAGATCGCCATGGATGTAAACGGTTCCACCAAGGTGATGGTCGGGGACAACGAGATAGATTTCAAGGCTCCGTATCGCAGGGTGACCATGACAGAGGCAATCCTCGAGAAAACAGGATTCGATATCACCGGCAAGAGCGAGGAGGAACTCCGCGAGTTCTGCCGGGGAAACGGAATAGAGACCGATCCCTCCATGGGTAAGGGAAAACTCATCGACGAGATTTTCGGCGAGAAATGCGAAGGGACTTTCATCCAGCCGACATTCATTACCGATTATCCTGTCGAGATGTCCCCCCTCACCAAACGCCACCGCGATAATCCGGCGCTTACCGAGCGTTTCGAACTTATGGTCAACGGCAAGGAGCTGGCCAATGCATATTCGGAGCTCAATGACCCCATTGACCAGTATGACCGTTTTGCGGAACAGATGCGTCTTGCCGACAAAGGTGATGACGAGGCCATGATCATCGACGCCGACTTCATCCGCGCTCTCGAGTACGGGATGCCTCCCACGTCGGGCATGGGTATCGGCATGGACCGTCTCGCGATGCTGCTCACCGGACAGACAGCCATTCAGGAGGTGCTTCTTTTCCCGCAGATGCGTCCGGAAAAGCCGCGCCGTCAGGAGGAGGATCAGGACGGAACCAATACGGAGGAATGATGGATTGTCTCGGAAGAATCGCGGTCATAGGCAGCGGAAGCTGGGCCACGGCTCTGGCCAAGCTTCTGCTTAAAAACTGCGACCGGATAGTGTGGCATGTACATCGTGAGGACCAGATCGCGGAATTTAAAAGATGTGGCCGGAACCCCGTATATCTCAGCGATATCCCGCTGGATGTGAGCCGAATCGATTTTACTGCGGATATCAGTGAGGCCTGTTCTATGGCCGATACCCTGCTGGTGGTGGTGCCTTCGCCTTTCCTTACGGCGACATTTGAGGGCCTGAATGTCGACATCTCAGGTCTCAACGTGGTCTCCGCCGTGAAGGGAATAGTGCCGCACTCCAACATGATCGTGACCGACTATTTCGAGCGCAGGTTCGGTGTCGGTCGCGACAATGTGCTGGCCGTAGGCGGTCCCTGTCATGCGGAGGAGGTGGCTCTCGAGCGTCTCAGCTACCTTACCATAGGATGCCGCGACACCGCCAAAAGCGAGGCGTTCTGCCGCCGGATCGACAGCCCTGCCATGAAGACTGTCGTCTCTCCCGACGTGGAAGGCATTGAATACGCCGCCGTGCTGAAAAATGTCTACGCCATCGCCGCCGGAATGATCAGCGGGATGAGGAGCGGTGATAATTTCAAGGCAATGATGGTTTCCAATGCCATCCGCGAGATGGAGCGTTTCGTCGGCGCGATGGCTCCGTTGGAGAGCCGCGACATCGACCGCTCGGCATATCTGGGAGATCTCCTTGTGACCGCTTACAGCCGATTCTCACGCAATCATAATTTCGGGGCCATGATAGGGAAGGGATATTCGGTGAAGGCGGCTAAGATGGAAATGGAGATGGTTGCGGAAGGCTACTACGGTGCGGAGTCAATCACCCGCATCAACAATGCCGGACCCAAAGCCGACATGCCCATCCTCCGGTGCGTGTATTCAATCCTGTACGAAGGCGCGAATCCACGCAACGCGTTCAAGGCCGTAGCCGACACGTTCAGTTGAACATGCCGGAAATTCCGGAGCGTGCCGGCAGCTCCGGAAAAAACCGCACTTGCGGAAAATACGTTATAACTAAGGTATGATTACATACCCGTGGCAGTACCCGCGATATTTAAGCAGTACCCGATATTTAGGCAATACCCAATATTTTTGACAATATGAAAGCAATTCAGTTAGATCTCACCCACGCGCTTTTCTTCGCGGAGAAACAGTACGCCAGCCTCGGCGACTGCGCGCGGCAGGCAATCACTACCCTCGAGGAGCGTACCGGGGCAGGCAACGACTTCCTCGGCTGGCTCGACCTTCCGGAACACACCCCGGCCGAACTGATCGACCGTATCAACGCCACAGCCGCCCGCCTCCGTGAAAAATGCGACTATGTGGTTTGCATAGGCATAGGCGGAAGCTATCTCGGTGCCAAAGCCGTCAACAGCGCTCTGGCTGACAATTTCGAATACTATTACGCGCCAAATCCCGGCAACCCCAAGGTTGTCTATGCCGGTCAGAACATCGGTGAGGATTACATAGCCGATCTCGAGCGTCTCCTCTCCGGCAAACGCTTCGGTATCATTGTAATCTCCAAGTCAGGTACGACTACCGAACCGGCCATATCCTTCCGTATCTTCAAGGAGATGCTCGAGAAGCAGGCTGGTGTCGAGGCCGCCCGCGAACTCATCGTGGCAATTACCGACGAGAAGAAGGGAGCTCTCCGTACTCTTGCCGACCGTCAGGGCTACGAGACGTATGTGATTCCCGATAATGTCGGAGGTCGCTTCTCCGTCCTCACTCCCGTGGGGCTGCTGCCGATCGCGGTAGCCGGCCATGACATAGGCAAGTTGCTCGCGGGGGCCGCCGAAATGGCGAAATCTACCCTCCGTCCCGCCGCCCAGAACATTGCGGAGGAATATGCGCGCATGCGCAACGCATTGTATCAGAGTGGTAAAAAGATCGAGATAATGGTCAACTTCGATCCTCGTCTCCACTTCTTCAGCGAGTGGTGGAAACAGCTTTATGGCGAAAGTGAGGGCAAGGACGGCAAGGGCATATTTCCCGCTTCGGTCGACTTCACCACGGATCTCCATTCAATGGGTCAGTGGATTCAGGATGGAGAGCGCACCATATTCGAGACTGTGCTTTCCGTGGCAAAACCCGCGGTGGAGCGCCGTATTCCGGAGGACAAGGATAACCTCGACGGCATCAACTATATAGCGGGGAAGCGCATCGACGAAGTCAACAGGATGGCCGAACTCGGCACTCAGATGGCCCATGTGGAAGGGGGAGTGCCCAATATCCGTATCGAGCTTGACCGTCTTGATGAATATACGCTCGGGCAGCTCATCTTCTTCTTCGAGAAGGCCTGTGGCATAAGCGGCTATATGCTCGGCGTAAATCCTTTCAATCAGCCCGGAGTGGAAGCTTATAAGAAGAACATGTTCAGACTCCTCAAGAAACCGGGTTATACCGAGTGAGTCAGGATTGGCGGGTTGATGAAGGAAATGGTACCGACGTTTAGGATTCAAACCTTGCGAAACTCCGCTGATTAATGATATTTAACACGGGTCTGCAATAATTTTGCAGACCCGTGTGTTAATTTTGCAGTGCGTAACGAGGGAGCCCATCCCTGCGCTCCGATTGCCGGAATGTATCTAAAGCGATATGAAATGACGATTCCGAAGCAATTTGTGGTATATTTGGGCAAATTGTAGTATATTTGTGGAAATAAATAGAAAATAACCGTATAGAATGGCAACGAAAAAGAAAACCCCGGCTTCAGCCTCAGCCCGCATAAGTGACCGTGAAGAGAAACTCAAGGCTCTCGGCCTTACCATGGCTCATCTTGAGAAAGATTTCGGTACAGGCACCGTGATGCGTCTCGGCGATGATGCCGTTCAGGATGTTGAAGTGGTGTCCACCGGCTCGATCGGTCTTGACTACGCATTGGGCGTGGGAGGCCTTCCCCGCGGCCGGATCACCGAAATCTACGGTCCCGAGTCTTCGGGTAAGACCACTCTGGCCATCCATGTGATAGCGGAAGCCCAGAAGCAGGGCGGTATCTGCGCGATAATCGATGCCGAGCATGCGTTTGACCGTTTTTATGCAGAACGCCTCGGAGTGGATGTCAACAATCTCTGGATCGCGCAGCCGGACAACGGCGAGCAGGCTCTCGACATAGCCGAGCAGCTCATCAACTCAGGAGCCATCGACGTGCTTGTGATAGACTCTGTGGCCGCCCTGACTCCCAAGGCCGAAATAGAGGGTGAGATGGGCGACAAGAACGTCGGTCTCCATGCACGCCTCATGAGCCAGGCAATGCGCAAGCTCACCGGCTCGATATCGCGCACGCGCACATGTTGCATATTCATCAACCAGATGCGTGAGAAAATCGGGGTGATGTTCGGCAACCCCGAGACCACCACCGGCGGTAACGCCCTTAAATTCTATGCTTCCGTGCGTATCGATATCCGCCCTTCTCAGATGATAAAGGATGGCGACAATACGATCGGCCGCCTGGCCAAGGTGAAAGTTGTCAAGAACAAAGTCGCGCCTCCCTTCATGAAAGCCGAATTTGAAATAATGTTCGGCGAGGGAATCTCGAAGACAGGCGAGATCGTCGATCTCGGTGTCAATACCGGAGTCATCAAGAAATCGGGAGCCTGGTTCTCCTACAACGGCAGCAAGCTCGGCCAGGGCCGCGAGGCGGTGAAACGCGTTATCGGCGACAATCCGGAGCTTGCCGAAGAGCTTACCGTGAAAATCCGCGAGGTGCTCGACGATGCCAAACGCGCCGAGCACAAGGCCGGAGGCAATCCGTTCCTTCCCTCCAAAGATCCGGTACTCGTGGAGGAATCCGCTGCGCCCGCTGCGGATGACGGCGGAAACTTCGGCGGTGCCTCCTCCGACAATGTGGACCTGTTCGGAGATGATTTCGAGCTTGACATAGAGGATTGACGCCCGAACCCCGTGTGGAATGAAAACAGAGATCCCTTCGCTCTAATTTTGTGCGAAGGGATCTCTGTTTTTACGGAGTGGTCTGCTCTCTGTGTATGTATCATGTCCGGGCAGAACCTGATGTCCTGGCGCTTACTTGTCGCGCATGAAGATGGCGATCGGGGTGCCGTGGAAATCCCAGTGTTCCCGGATCTTGTTTTCCAGAAAGCGTCGGTACGGTTCTTTCACCCATTGAGGCAGATTGCAGAAGAAGATGAATGTCGGGATTATCGAGTCCTTCAGCATCGTTACATATTTTATCTTCACGAACTTACCCTTGTTGCTCGGCGGCGGAGTGATCTGGGTCTGCTCGAGCATGTAGGTGTTGAGCTGCGATGTCGGTATGGTGCGCCGGCGGTTGTTGTATACTTCTATGGCTGTTTCCAGAACCTTGTATATGCGCTGTTTGGTGAGGGCTGAGGTGAAGATGATCGGGAAATCGGTAAAGGGGGCGAACTTGGAGCGGATCGCCGCCTCATAGCGCTTCTGGGCGGTCACCGATTTGTCCTCGACAAGATCCCACTTGTTGACGCACACCACAAGACCCTTGCGGTTGCGCTGTATAAGTCCGAAGATATTGGCGTCCTGACCCTCTATTCCGCGTGTGGCGTCAATCATCAGGATGCAGACGTCGGAGGCCTCGATCGACCGTATTGACCTTATCACCGAATAGTACTCGATGTCCTCGTTGACCTTCTGCTTCTTGCGGATGCCTGCCGTGTCGACCAGATAGAAGTCGAATCCGAATTTGTTGTACCGGTGGTAGATGGAGTCGCGGGTGGTGCCCGCTATGTCGGTCACGATATGGCGTTCTTCGCCGATAAAGGCGTTGATCAGCGAGGATTTCCCCGCATTGGGGCGTCCTACGATCGCGAATTTGGCCACATCATCCTCCGGGGCTGAATCATCATCTTTCTGCGGCATGTCCTTTACAACCTCGTCCAGCAGCTCACCAGTCCCGGAGCCGTTTGCCGACGATATGCCTATCGGGTCGCCGAGACCTAACGAATAGAACTCGACCTCATTGAAGCGTGCGTCTCCCACATCCTCCTTGTTCGCCACGACTATCACGGGCTTTTTCGACCGGCGCAGGATCGAGGCGACTTTGTCGTCGAGGTCGGTGACGCCTGTAGTGGCGTCCACCACGAACAGAATCACGTCCGCCTCCTCGATGGCTATCTCCACCTGCTTGTTGATTTCCTCCTCGAACACATCGTCCGAATTGACGACCCAGCCTCCGGTATCGACGATCGAGAATTCCTGGCCGTTCCAGTCCACCTTGCCGTACTGGCGGTCGCGCGTGGTACCGGCCGTGTCGTCGACTATCGCGCGCCTTGTCTGCGTCAAGCGGTTGAACAGCGTGGATTTTCCCACGTTGGGCCGCCCTACTATAGCTATCAGTTTGCTCATTTTATTCTTTTTTGTGTCCCCGTCAATCTCTCTTTTCCCTTGTTTATGTCAGCCTGTCATTCCATATAGCCGAACTCGCGCAATTTCTTGTCGCGGTTGCGCCAGTCTTTCTCCACCTTTACGAAGAGTTCAAGGAAAACCTTCTTGCCGAAGAACTTCTCGATGTCGTGGCGGGCGGCTATGCCCACTTTCTTGATTTTATCTCCACCCTTGCCGATGATGATTCCTTTCTGGGAGTCCCGCTCCACATAGATGACTGCCATGATATGGATGGCGCCCTCTTTTTCATCGAACTTCTCCACGATCACCTCGGTGCTGTAGGGAATCTCCTTGTCGTAGTCGAGCAGCAGTTTCTCGCGGATTATTTCCGTGACGAAAAAACGAGCCGGCTTGTCGGTGAGCGCGTCCTTGCCGAAGAATGGCGGCGACACCGGAAGTAGTTCCACAATCCGCTTCTTAAGGTTGTCCACGTTGAAGTGTTCCGTGGCGCTTGTGGGGAATATCTCGGCCTGGGGCAGACGGGTGTGCCACTTGTCGACAATCTCCTCCAGCTGGGCGTTGCCGGTCAGAAGATCCACCTTGTTGATCACAAGCAGCACCGGGATTTTCTCCCTGGCCACCCGGTCCAGAAATTCCTTGTTTTTCTCCGGATCCTCCACCACATCGGTGACATAGACGAGGACATCGGCGTCTGTCAGGGCGCCTTCAGAGAAATTAAGCATGGATTCCTGCAGTTTGTATTTCGGCTTGAGCACTCCGGGAGTATCGGAGTAGACTATCTGGTACTCCGGAGTGTTTACTATGCCCATTATGCGGTGTCGTGTGGTCTGCGCCTTGGATGTGATTATCGACAGGCGTTCTCCCACGAGGTCATTCATCAGGGTTGATTTTCCGACATTCGGGTTGCCGACGATATTGACGAATCCGGCCCTATGCCCGGCCGGGATGGCGTTGATATTTTTTTCTTCCATAATTTCAGAGGATTATTCAAAGATAGAACCCTCGGGGCGCGGAGATTGTTCACCTGCCGGGATTTTCCGCCACGGAGATTTTTACTGAAAAGGGGCATCGGAAAGAATCTGATGCCCCTTTAGTGATATTCGAGTACTGACCGCCCTGCGGTTCACTTGGGATCAATGGCCCATACAAGGTACATCGCGCCCCATGTGAAGCCGGCGCCGAATGCGGTCATCACAATTTTGTCGCCCTTCTTCAATCTGTTCTTGTACTCATCGAGACAGAGAGGGATTGAAGCCGCCGAGGTGTTGCCGTAGTGCTGGATGTTGACCAGCGTCTTCTCCTCGGGGATTTTGATTCTGCCGCCGACGGCTTCGATGATGCGGAGGTTGGCCTGATGCGGCACAAACCAGTCGATGTCGTCGACCGAGAGATTGTTCCGCTCCATCACTGCCTGCGAGCTTGAGAGCATGTCGCGGACAGCGTTCTTGTAGACCACGCGGCCTTCCTGATAGATGAAATGCTCGCGTGCGTCGACAGTCTCGTGGGAGGCTTTCTTTGCCGAGCCTCCCGCTTTCATAAGCAGGTGGCTGAGACCGGAGCCGTCCACATGGAACTGGCCGTCGATAACGCCCACGGGCTCGTCAGTAGGCTCTACGAGCACTGCAGCGGCCGCGTCTCCGAAGAGGGGGCATGTAGCCCGGTCCTGATAGTCGGTCATGCTCGACATCTTCTCGGCGCATACCACCACGATTTTCTTGTAGAGACCGCTTTCGATGTAAGCGCGCGCGGCCTGCATCGTCACAATAAATCCCGCGCAGGCAGCCTGTATGTCGTAGGCATAGGCGTTTGCCATGCCGCAGCCATCCACTATCACCGAGGCGGTGGAGGGGAAGCGGTAGTCGGGGTTGGATGTGGCGCAGATCAGCAGCTCCACGTCGGCGGGTGCCGTTCCTGTATCGGCGAGCAGCCGGTTCACAGCCTGTATTCCGAGGTAGCTGGACCCGAGGTTCTCGTCTTTGAGGATACGTCGCTCCTTTATTCCCACGCGACTGGTGATCCACTCGTCGTTGGTGTCCACCATTTTCGACAGCATTTCGTTGTCGAGCACGTCGTCGGGCACGTACGAGGATATTCCGCTTATCTTTGCGTTTGGCATTTTGTTACGTCGGTTTATTTCTCAATCACCTGCTTGCCGCGGTAGTAGCCGCATTCGCCGCATACGGTGTGATAGAGGTGCCATGCGCCGCAGTTGGGGCAGATGGCTATTGTGGGGATAAGAGCCTTGTCGTGGGTGCGACGTTTCGCGGTGCGGGTGTGCGATTGTCTGCGTTTGGGATGTGCCATTGTTCTTTATGTTTTTAAGTTATTTTTATAGTTGATCCTCTTCTGTCTCTATTCCCGCGTCCGCTTCTTCCATGGCCTCGTCGGCTTCCTCGTCGGAGGAGCGGCGGTGCTTGCGCAGGGCGTCGGCCATGGCGCGGTTGCACTTCCCCAGGGGATGGACGTGACGGAGGGGTATCGTCAGAAGTATGGTGTCGTACAGTATGTAGGCCACGTTCAGGTAGCTGTTGCTGTAGGGAATCACCAGAAGGTTGTCGGCGCCGTCGTCGTAGTTGTCGCCGTATTTCACAACAACATGGTATTCGGTGTCCACTTCGTGGTCCAGCGGGTCCAGACAGCGGTCGCACGGCACCTGAAGCATCCCTTTGCAGCGGAACGTGCAGTCGTAGACATCGTTGCGCTTCTCCAGATCGAGATGCACCTTGACATCCGATGAAATAATGTCGGAGTTCTCCATGTTCTTGAAGAATTCGCTGCCGATCTCGAAGTCCTGTTCATAGTGCCCGTCCTTGAGCGAGGCGAGCTCTACCTTGTATGCCGTGAATTTTCCCAATTTCCTTCTTGTTTTAAAATTTCCCTGTGCGGATATGGTCCGCTTGTCCCGGGTTCCGCATGCGCGGACCGCGGGATGTTGTACCTCCGAGGGGAATCGAACCCCTATCTAGAGTTTAGGAAACTCCTATTCTATCCGTTGAACTACAGAGGCATTGACGATGAGCGCACTCCGCCGGGACACGCTCCGCCGGGCCTTACGGCCATAATGCAACTGCAAAATTACGCAAAACATTTTAATTTAGCAAATTTTCTACAGTTTCCGCCATGTTTTCCGGCTGTCCCGACGGTTTCCAGGGAAAAAGAAGCGCCTCCCCGGGGGAAGGCGCTTTCTTGGGCATTTAATGATGGGAATGCCGTCGGAACGGCATTTGCCATTGTCCGGGTCAGATCTTCGGGCCGGCTTCGGCAAGAGCTTTGCCGGTGGCGTTGGTCTCGAATTTCTTGAAGTTGTTGATGAACATCTCGGCGAGTTTCCTGGCCTTTTCGTCCCATTCCTTCGGATCTGCGTATGTGTCGCGCGGGTCGAGGATCCTGGGGTCTACTCCGGGAAGTTCGGTGGGAACCGTGAAGTCGAAGTAGGGGATCACCTTTGTGGGAGCCTTGTCGATGGATCCGTCGAGGATGTCGTCGATGATACCGCGGGTGTCACGAATGGAGATGCGCTTGCCGGTACCGTTCCATCCTGTATTGACCAGATATGCCTTGGCGCCGCTCAGTTTCATCTTCTTCACCAGTTCCTCGGCGTATTTTGTGGGATGGAGCGAGAGGAACGCCTGGCCGAAGCATGCCGAGAATGTCGGGGTCGGCTCGGTGATGCCGCGCTCTGTTCCGGCGAGTTTGGCGGTGAAGCCGGAGAGGAAGTAGTACTGTGCCTGCTCGTGGTTGAGGATCGACACGGGGGGAAGCACGCCGAACGCATCGGCCGACAGATAGATCACCTGCTTTGCGGCCGGACCTTTCGATACGGGCTTCACGATGTTCTTGATGTGATAGATCGGGTAGCTTACGCGGGTGTTCTCGGTGACGCTCTTGTCGGAGAAGTCGCATACGCCCTCCTCGTTGACGGTCACGTTCTCGAGCAGTGCGTCGCGGGTGATCGCGTTGTAGATGTCCGGTTCGCTTTCCGGGTCGAGGTTGATCACCTTGGCATAGCAGCCGCCTTCATAGTTGAACACGCCGTCGTCATCCCATCCGTGCTCGTCGTCGCCGATGAGTTTGCGTTTGGGGTCGGTCGAGAGTGTGGTCTTTCCTGTGCCGGAGAGGCCGAAGAAGATGGCGGTGGAAGTCTCGTCCATGTTGGTGTTGGCCGAGCAGTGCATCGAGGCGATGCCCCGGAGCGGGTTGAAGTAGTTCATCATAGAGAACATGCCCTTCTTCATCTCGCCGCCGTACCAGGTGTTGATGATCACCTGCTCGCGCTGCTTGATGTTGAAGGCCACCACGGTCTCGGAATGGAGGCCGAGTTCCTTGTAGTCCTCGCATTTGGCCTTGGAGGCGTTGAACACCACGAAGTCGGGCTTGAAGTCCTTGAGCTCCTCTTCGGTGGGGCGGATGAACATATTGGTCACGAAGTGAGCCTGCCATGCCACTTCCATGATGAAGCGCACGCAGAGGCGCGTGGCGGCGTTGGCTCCGCAGAAAACATCTA
Source organism: Porphyromonadaceae bacterium UBA3327 (assembly GCA_002361155.1). GTDB lineage: Bacteria > Bacteroidota > Bacteroidia > Bacteroidales > Muribaculaceae > Lepagella. The sequence goes on from DERZ01000025.1 coordinate 18,634, forward strand.
CCACGTAGAGGGTTTTGTCGCTGAGCTCCTTCACCGCTTTCTCGCGCAGCCTGTCCCATACCTCGGTCGAGATGGGCTTGTTGTCGTTCTTATAGCCGTCGGTGGTCCACCATACCGTATCCTCCGTCACCTCGTCCTTTACAATGTATTTGTCCTTCGGGGAACGACCGGTGTATTCGCCTGTGAATACGTCCACGGCGCCGAGTGTGGTCAGATACCCCTTCTCATAGCCTTCGAGGCTCGGGTCGAGTTCTGCCTTATAGAGATCGTCGTAAGATGGATTGTGGATGATTCTGGTCACATCCTTGATCCCATACTGGGAAAGGTCCAATGTTGCCATTTGATTTATTTTTGGGTTAAATATTTATGCCTTGGCAGCGACCTTGAATCGGGGCCTTCTACTGGCGTTGGCGGTCCCTGTCGCCGCAGGTCTACGGAAGTGAAACAAATCTGCACCTGAAATTGTGTGCAAATTTACACAATTTATTTTAATTTAAACTTCTTTATAAGGAAAAATTTCCGTATTTCAGGATTCTTCAGGCAAGATGGATTCCTTATTTTACAGCGGGTGCCACAAATGTGCGTGCTCCGAGCTCGCGGTCGATCTGGAGGATTCCGGTGCCGTCCTGTCCCACAAGGTTCAGGTTGTCGATGATTTCCTGCACGTTGGCCTCTTCTTCAACCTGCTCTGCGATGTACCAGTTGAGCATCTGGCGTGTGGCATAGTCTTTTTCCTCCTCGGCCAGGGCGTAGAGGGCGTGAATGCGGCGTGTCACTTCCTGCTCGTGGGCCAGCGTGTCGGCGAATGTCTCGGCCAGCGATTCCCAGCTCTGCTTCACGTCGCTTATGGGCTTGAGGCAGACCTGACCGTTGCGGTTGTGGAGATAGTCGATGAAGATTTCCGCATGTGCCTGCTCCTCACGGAACTGTACCTTGTACCAGTTGGCCACGCCTTTGCGGCCCTGCTCCTCCCAGTAGTTTGCCATGGCCAGATAGAAATATGCCGACCAGAATTCGGCGTTGATCTGTTCGTTGATGGCCTCTGCGAGTTTTTTTCCGATGTTCATAGTGTTGTATTTAATGGTTTGCGGATGTCTCTATATGCCGTTTCGTATAAGACTTTTGGTCCGGTCACTGTTGAGTCATCCTATGTTTTCGGGTAAATATGTTTTATAATCGCAAAATTAATAATAATTTTGCAAAGAGAAAAGTTTGTCAGGAATGGAAAATTCAACTATTTTGCTTTCGGGAGCCGGCGGGATGCTCGGGCGTTATATTTCGGCCCGGGCGAGAGCTGCCGGCCACAGGATAATACCCTTGTCTCTTGCGGATGGCTTCATGGTCCCGACGCTGCCGGAACGGCCGGATGTGGCCATCCATTGCGCGGGTTCGGAAGATGATGCGGCTCTGAACGACCGTCTTGGCCGCAGCTTCCTTGACGCTGTCGCGGCTGTCGCGCCGAAGGCTGTTCTGCTTGTGAGCAGCTGGCAGGTCTATAGCGCTGATGCAGGGGAGGGGGTCGACGAGACCAGGCCGCTCTGGGCCTCCACGGAGGCGGGGCGTTCCAAGGCGAGGATGGAAAAGGAGTTCGGCGATGCTGCGCGGATGGCTGGGATTCCGCTGGCCGTGGTGCGTCCGGCGCGTATGTTCGGCTCCGGAGTAGGCGGCGAGATGCGCCGTCTCTTCGACAGGGTGGTGGCCGGAAAATATCTCCATATCCGTGAAAACGACGCCAGGCTGTCGCTCGTGACGGCTCATGATTGCGCTGCGGTCGTCCTTGCGCTTGCCGGCAGGTCTGGAGTCTACAATGTATCCGACGGACGCGGGCACCGTTGGGTGGATCTGTGCGAGGCCATGAGCGCCAACGCCGGTGAATTCAAACGCATGCCGCGCATCCCGGCGAAATGGGCCGCGGTCATAAAAAAGCTCTTTCCGCGCCTCCCCATAGTGAAGGTGATGCTTTCCGACGAAGCGCTGAAGCCCGTTTCCACCTCTTTGACTCTCGACACCTCGAGACTCGGATCTGCAATCGGCATGGAGTTCCACGATACCCTGGAGGTAATCGCGCGCAGGGACAAGTCTTACCCTTACGAAAACTGACATGATTCTCGACAGTTTACAGAAAGTATGCCGTAAGAGCGTCGACACGCTCGCATCGTTTGTAAAGATACCGCTGATGTCCGGGCGACCCTCTCCGCGATCGTCGGAAGTAAGGGACACGATCATCATCATGGGCAACGGCCCCTCGCTGCGCGATGCCATCGACAGTGAGCGCGACGTACTTATGGCTTTTCCGCGGCTTGCAGTGAATTTTTCCGCGCTTACACCCGATTTCCGCGAACTGCGCCCCGACTACTATATTCTCGCCGACATAGCTTTCTTCGCTGCGAAAAAGACCGGCAATGTGCCGAAACTCTGGGAGTCTCTCCGCAGCGTGGACTGGCCGATGACGCTCTTCCTTCCTGCTAAGGCCAGAAAGATGCCTGAAGTCAGGTCGTTGCCCGATAATATCAGCGTAAGGTGGTATAACCTCACTCCCGCCGAGGGGTTCACCCCCGTGATGAGGCGGCTATACGACAGCGGCTATGCCATGCCGCGTCCCCGCAATGTGCTGATACCGGCTATTATGTCTGCCATGAGGGAGGGATTCCGCCGCATTGTGCTTATCGGCGCCGACCACAACTGGGCGCGTACCCTCTGGGTCACGGACCGTAACAAAGTGGTGTCGGTCCAGCCTCATTTTTACAAGGATGATGACGAGGAACTGCGCCGTGCCGAAGAAATATTCAGCAATGTCCGGCTTCACGAGGTCTACGAAAACTATGCGATAGCCTTCCGCAGCTACTTCAAAGTCAAGGATTATTCCGACAGCCGAGGCGTGGAGATCCTCAACGCCACCCCCGGCTCCTTCATCGACGCCTTCCCCCGCATGCGCCTCGCCGACCTCTCCCGCCCTGCAGCGGATCTGTGACTCTCTGACGCACTACCCTGACCCTGCGCATACTCCGCTATCTGAGGATGTTCCCCGTTCCTTTCTCAGGTTCCTTCAGCTCGTCGGACCTGCTGGTCTTCTTTCCGTACGAGAAGGAGTATGTGATCTTGAAGTAAACCCATGGAGTGGATTTCAATGACCCCAGCTTCGTCTCCGTGCCGCTGTAACTGTCGCCGTACCATACGGAGGTACTCTCTATGCCGGATTTGCCGAACATGTTGTATGCCCCGGCCTCCACATAGAGGTCCTTCCAGCCCCATGAGCCAATGAGACCGTAGGAGGTGGAGTGCATGTAGTCGGCCACGGGTGTGAAATCCTTGTAGGGGGTATAGTAGAACGCCGAGATCCTGAAACTGCGTATGTTGTAGATGACTGACGCATAGAATTTCGACATCCATAGCTGACGGGCATACAGCCCGGTGCGTATCGCTTTTCCGCCGTATGCCCACAGATACACCTGCAGGCTGTTGTTCAGATAATTACCGCGCAGGGACATGTTGGCGCCGATTCTTGTCATGGTTCCGTTGTTCTCGAAGCTCTGGATCATGACATCCCTCAGGCCGGGTGTTGTCCCCGGGGCGTATACGGGAATCACCGGCGACATGTAGTGTCTCGCCATTACGTTCACTGCGGCGGTAAGCCAGGGACCGAAAGAATAGGAATATGCAGCCTCCGCCGAGAAGCTGCCGGTGTATCCGAGCCGTTCGTTTCCGCATACCGCGTCGGTAAGCGTCCGGCGGACAATCACCGGGCTCAGGTTCGCGACGGAAGGTGCGGTCATGTCGTACTGGGGATTGAAATACAGAAACTGACGGCGGCCTAAATTGAACGACATCGGGAGCCTCACGCCTCCCGACCATCTTGCATCCGCATAGTCGTTCACCCGTTGCTGTCTCCAGTAACCGTATGCGTAGGGCCAGACTTCCACTATCCCGAACGGGAGTCCGAAGTAAACCTCCGGCTTCACGGACAGCGAGGTGTTGGTCACGGACTGATTCATGACAGTCCGGTAGTCAATCCTGTCCCGTTCCCATTCGACCTGCGTGCCGGCTCCGACGGAAAACTTTCCGAACTGCTTGCCCGCGTTCACTCCGCCGTTAATGGAAAACCTGTTTTCGGAGTTGTCGTTGATTATCGCCGGATTGTCCCCCGATGCATATTCCGAGCGGTCATCGTTCAGCACCCAGTTCGAATTCCCGTTCACATACAGGGCAAAGTCGTTCGGAAGCTGGAAACTGTAGTTGCCGTTCCAGTAGAGCCTCCTGATGCTGTAGTCGGATGAGGTCCGGTATTTCTCATTGCCGTACAGACGGGAGTATTCAGTTTCCCCTTCAGTGGCCTCGTCGTTCCTGACGTATGAGAAGCCGACGTCATTGCTTATCGAGGTTCCCGCATGATTGTAAGCGGCGCGGAACCTCACGCGGGGATTCGAGAAGATGCCATGAGAGTCCGATATGGTGCTTTTTTAGTAAGCTCCATGTCGGGGAACCGGTATCTGAACTCTCCTTCCGCGCCCTCTCGGTCATCGCAGTCATAGTAATAGCTTCCGGCTGTCAGATCGAATGTCATGCGCTTGAACGTCATGCGCGAGAACAGCGTCAGATCGCCGGAATACAGGAGTACGTTCTGGAGTGTGTTGACCCTCGTGTATCCGCCGTACTCATACTTTTTCATTATGTAGTTCGCGACGATGCGTCTCCCCGCGAAGCGCGGGTCCTCCGGATTGCGGATTATGTCGATTCTCTCGACATCCTGAGGCCTGAGGGATTTGATGTCATCCTCCGAAACCGGAACGAAATCAACGAATATGTCCACGTTTTCCCCTCCGATGGTCTTCACGGAGCCTCCCGTCGGATCGACCACTATCTCCGGAAGCGCCATGTTGTAGAGGATTCCGACAAGATCCGGTGTCATGCTCCTGTCTCTCTTTGTGGGATAAGCCTTGATCGTGTTTCCATCCCGTACCACTGCATCGGCCTTGACCACAATCTCCTCAAGGTCGCGCGATATGCCGGGCTCATTGATGGAGTCGGTGACGACGGAATCTGTGACGGCGGTAGAGGCGGCCTTTTCCTGCGCGGGCACGATGGTCGGACTGAAACCAAGTGTCAGCAGTACTATAGCCATTTTGATATATGCGTTCATACGAGATGGATTTATAACAGATTGCTTTATGGTTGAATGTTGTTTTTTTGGAGAGAGGGTTTTGTGTTCTGATGTTAAATTTCTGTTTCGTGTTGTTCTAAATTTAGTTATGCCAGTTTATGCGTCGGCGGTTTCGCGCAGAG
>DERZ01000025.1:24181-24321 GCA_002361155.1 Porphyromonadaceae bacterium UBA3327
ATGCGTCGGCGGTTTCGCGCAGAGAAAATAGCAGCTGTCACTCTATTATCGCAAGCTGAGACATTCCCTCTTGTCTTAGAATCAACCCCACTTGTGCAGTTGATTAAATTATGCCAAAAATAATAAAATAATTTAAAATA
>DERZ01000058.1:0-29806 GCA_002361155.1 Porphyromonadaceae bacterium UBA3327
GGGTCAGGGCGGCTACCAGCAGCGCCAGAACCAGGGTGGCTACCAGAACCGTCAGCAGGGTCAGGGTGGCTACCAGCAGGGCCGGCAGGGCGGCTACCAGAACCGTCAGCAGGGAGGTTTCCGCCAGAACAACCGTCAGCAGGGCGGTTTCCGCCAGCGCGGACGTCAGCAGGGCGGTTTCAACAACTGGAATCAGGGCATGAAGTTCACACCGCGTCCCAAGCAGATCGATTATGTTCTTGAGGACATCGATCCGAACGCGGAACTTCGTCTCAACAAATATATGGCAAATTCCGGAATATGTTCCCGTCGCGAAGCCGACGAGTACATCACCGGAGGAAAAGTGAAGGTCAACGGGGAGGTTGTGACCGAACTTGGAACTAAAATCACCCGCAACGATGTTGTGGAATACGACGGCAAGGTAGTGACTCCCGAGCGCAAGTGCTACGTCCTTCTCAACAAGCCGAAAGACTGCGTCACCACCAACGATGACCCCAACGGCCGCACTACGGTGCTTGACATCGTGAAGGGTGCCTGCCAGGAGCGCATCTATCCCGTGGGACGCCTTGACCGGAACACTACCGGCGTGCTTCTGCTCACAAACGACGGCGATCTCGCCTCGAAGCTCACGCACCCCAAATTTGTCAAGAAAAAAATCTATCATGTGTGGACCGACAAGGAAATCTCCGAAGACGACATGCAGCGCATCGCCGACGGCATCGAACTTGAGGATGGTGAGATCCACGCTGACGCAATCAGTTATGTGAGCGATGACCGCAATCAGGCCGGCATCGAGATTCACAGCGGACGCAACCGCATCGTGCGCCGGATTTTCGAGCATCTCGGATACCGCGTCACCAAGCTCGACCGCGTCTATTTCGCCGGTCTCACCAAGAAAAATCTGCCGCGCGGACGCTGGCGTTACCTCTCTCAGGAAGAGGTGAACTATCTCCGCATGGGAGCTTTCGAATAATAATCAAAATGCCGCGCGATTCCGGTAGTCCCGGAACCGCGCGGACAATATCCCTTCAGATAATGAAAAAAATAAAGAGAACGACAATAAAGGAGATTCTTTCATCCCCGGAGAAATATACCGGGACTGTGGTCGATGTCAAGGGATGGGTGCGTACCCGCCGCGGCAACAAGAACGTGCAGTTTGTGGCACTCAACGACGGAACCACAATCAGGAATCTCCAGATCGTGTTCGACCTCGCCCGTTTCCCCGACGAGATGCTGAAGCCGGTCACCACCGGCGCGAGCATCCATGTGCAGGGAGAGCTGGTGGCATCTTCAGGCGCCGGCCAGTCGGTGGAGGTGCAGGCGGCCGATATGGAGGTGTACGGCACTGCCGATCCCGCCACATATCCGCTGCAGAAGAAGGGGCATACCCTCGAATTCCTTCGCGAGAAAGCGCATCTGAGACCACGCACAAATACCTTCGGAGCCGTGCTCAGGATTCGTCACGCTCTTGCGTTTGCTGTCCATAAGTTTTTTAACGACAAAGGTTTCTGTTATTTTCATACCCCGCTCATAACGGCCTCTGACTGCGAGGGTGCCGGCGCGATGTTCCAGGTGACCACCCTTCCTCTGGAGAACCTTCCCACGACTGAGGATGGCCGCGTGGACTATTCCGAGGATTTCTTCGGCCGTCAGGCCAGTCTCACCGTCTCCGGCCAGCTTGAGGGCGAACTCGGAGCGACGGCGCTCGGTTGCATCTACACGTTCGGCCCCACTTTCCGTGCCGAGAATTCCAACACTCCGCGGCATCTCTCGGAGTTCTGGATGATAGAGCCGGAGATGGCTTTCTACGAGATTGAGGACAATATGGACCTCGCTGAGGAATTCATCAAGTATTGTGTGAACTACGCGCTGGAGCATTGCCCGGATGACATTGCTTTCCTGGCCGAGCATTTCGATAAGGAGTTGCCGGAACGTCTCCGTTTTGTGGTGGAGAATGACTTTGTCCGTCTTCCCTACGCGGAGGGTGTGAAGATACTTGAGGAGAGCGGCCGGAAATTCGAGTTCCCGGTTTACTGGGGTGCCGATCTCGCCTCTGAGCATGAGCGTTACCTTGTGGAGGAGCATTTCAGGCGCCCGGTGATTCTTACCGATTATCCTAAGGAGATCAAGGCGTTCTACATGAAACTTAACGATGACGGCAAGACTGTCCGCGCAATGGATGTGCTGTTCCCGAAAATCGGAGAGATTATCGGCGGCTCGCAGCGCGAGGAGAGTTTCGAAAAGCTGTCGAAACGTTGCGAGGAACTCGGCCTTCAGGGAATGGAATGGTATCTCGACACACGCCGCTACGGCACCGTGCCTCATTCCGGATTTGGTCTCGGATTCGAGCGCCTGGTACTCTTTGTGACCGGTATGCAGAACATCCGCGACGTAATTCCCTTCCCGCGCTATCCGAAGAACTGCGAGTATTGATATTAGTGTATGCGCACAATTCTCGCCACGCTTTTTACAATCCTGCTTCTCCTGCCGCCCCTCCGGGCCGGGGAGAGGCGGGATTCCGTCATTGTCAGCCTGGTGACATGCTGGCCCGGAAAGGAAGTGTACGAGTTGTGCGGCCATGAGGCGATCCGCGTCCGCGGCGAGGGTATCGACTCGGTGTGGAACTACGGTGTCTTCGATTTCAACGAGCCGAACTTCGTGGGCCGGTTTGTATCCGGACAGACCGATTATATGCTTGCTTCCTACCCGTTTCCGCTCTTCATGGCGGAGTACGTGCAGGGGAACAGAAGAGTGGTGGAACAAGACCTCAACCTTTCGCAGGAAGAGGCCTGGAGATTATTGGGCATGTTGCGCGAGGAGGCGCTTCCCCGCAATCGCACGTACCGTTACAATTACGTGAAGGACAACTGCGCCACGCGCATTGTGGACCGTGTGGACCAGGCCGCAGACCGGAGGGTGATTTACCCCGACACGGTGAAATACGGTACGTTCCGGCGAGAGATGCGTTCCTACCATAAAGACTATCCATGGTACCAGTTCGGCATCGACCTTGCCCTCGGCAGCGGTCTCGATGCAGGAATCCCGGGACGCGCGGAGATGTTCGTTCCCATAGAGATGATGGAGAAGGTGGACGGCGCGCATTTCGATGACGGCGCGCCGCTTGTGGCGCGGACTCGAATTCTCTTCGAAGGAGGCGAAAACGCCTCACTTCCTCCAACCCCATGGTATGTGACTCCCCTCTTCATATTCAGTCTTCTCTCCCTGCTGATGATATTGATAGCCATAGTGCAGCTGCGGCGCAAGAGGATAGTAAGATGGATATATTCAGTATGGTTCGGCGTTCTGGGACTTGTAGGATGCCTGACCGCATTTCTGGTGTTTGTCTCCACGCATGAAGCCACCTCCCCAAATGTTCTGCTGGTGCTTCTGAATCCGCTGCAGCTTATCGTTGCCGTCGGAGTGTGGATGGGATGGCGGGGACGATGGATGACATTGCCGATGGTCTGGTGGAATGTGTTGGCGGTGGGGCTGCTGCTTCTGGCATGGCCCATGCAGCGACAGACGGCCGATCCGGCCATGTTTCCGATTATGGCGGCCACAGTGGCCCTTGCTGCTTCTTACGCAATAATCATATCTACGGGTAGTTATAAAAATAGTGCCGTATTGCGGCATAACAAACAAATAAATGAACAGGTTAGCAACAGCACTCGTAGGTCTGGCAACACTCGCCGGAGCGGCTCAGGCAGATCCAGCCAGGCCAAGGCTCGTGGTGGGAATCGTCGTTGACCAGCTACGAACCGACTACATAGAGGGTCTGCAGAGCCGCTTCAGCGAACATGGATTCCGCTATCTGATCAAGGACGGTGTCTATTTCCGCGATGTCGACTTCAAGGTCTCGCCGCTTGACGCGGCGAGTGCCACTGCGATGCTCTACACCGGAAGCTATCCGGCGCAGACTGGTGTCCCGTCGGCTTCGGTGTTCGAGCAGACCTCCTCAGGGCCAGTGTCCCGTCCCGCTCTTGCTTCTGCGGGAACGGTCAGCAACGACTCGTTCACTCCCGAGAATCTGCGGCTCTCCACTGTGGCTGACGAAGTGGCCATAGACGGAGTGGGACTCGGAGCGGTGTATTCCATCGCCACAGAGCCGCAGCAGGCGGTGATAATGGCCGGACATGCGGCGAAGAACGCTGTCTGGCTCAACAATACCACCGGAAACTGGGCGACTTCTTCTTATTATGGAAGTCTTCCGGTTCCGGTTTCAAACCGGAATTTCCGGGCCTCCCTTTCATCGAGGCTCGACACGATGCAATGGCGCCCGTTGCTGCCGCTTGACGGCGTGCCGGGCATAAGCGACATAAAGCTGAAGCATCCATTCCGCCATCAGTTCGTTCGCTCCGATCGGGATGTCTACCGAAAATTCAGCTCGTCGGCGCTCGCCAATGCCGAGGTCACAGACCTTGCCATAGAATTTATCCGCCAGCTCAAGATGGGCGGAGGACCTGCACTCGACATGCTGAGTCTGGGCTATACGGCCGCTCCATTCAAATATGTGGCCGATACCGATTTTCGTGCGGAACTTGCCGATTCATACATCAGGCTCGACCGGCAACTGGGACGTCTGTTCGAGGCGATAGACCGCTATGTCGGTGCAGATAACGCACTGATTTTTATTTCCTCCACAGGCTATTACGACGATGCTGTGGTCGAGGAGAAGAAGTACCGCATTCCAGGCGGCGAATTCTCCACAAAGCGGGCCAAGTCGCTTCTCAATTCATATCTTTCGGCCAAGCATGGAAGCGCCGGATACGTTGAGGCGATACGCGACCGCCATGTATTTCTTGACCATAAGGAGATAGAGGCGCGCAAACTCGATCCGGAGGCTATCGCGCGCGACACCCGCACCTTCCTTGCTAAGATGAGCGGCGTGGCTGAGGTTTATACAGTCAGCGACATTCTTTCGCCAGCCACCCCCGAGCAGGAGTCGATGAGGCTTGCGCTCGATCCGCGGTTTGCCGGCGACCTCATAGTTAATTATGCTCCCGGATGGGATGTGGTCGATGACGAGGAATTCCCTCCCGTCAAAAGATCGATGCGCTCATCGCCTGTGGCCTCTCCGGCTTTCCTCATCGGCGCGGGACTCGCGCCGACGGTGATATCCACGCCGGTCGATGCCACCGTCATAGCCCCGACTGTTACCGGGCTGCTCCGGATACGGTCGCCGAACGGCTCCGAAGGCCGGCCCATGCAGCTGGACAGAAAAGAGTGAGTTTTTATATAATCAAGTTAATCCAAGAATCTACAATATAGATGTTCAATAACCTTTTTAAGAAAGTATTCGGCGACCAGTCGGAGCGTGCGGTACGTCCGCTCTGGAATCGCCTTTCCAAAGAAATCAATCCTGTCTCGGAAGAAATCAGGAATATCTCCAACGACGAACTCCGTGGACGCATCGATGCCATCCGAGGGGAAATACGCGGCAACGCCGCCAGATATAAGGATCAGATAAGCGAAATCCGCGAACAGATCGAGACACTCGACTATGAGAAACGTGAGCCGCTCTGGAAGCGTATCGACGAACTCAAGGAGGAGATGTTCGAAAATTATGCCCGTGATCTTGACCGTGTGCTCCCCGAGGTGTTCGCCGTGGTGAAGGAGACCGCGCGACGTTTCAAGGAGAACGACACCATTGAGGTCACAGCCAGCGACGCCGACCGACGTCTTGCCGGTGCCGGCAAGGATTTCCTCAGCATCGAGGGTGACAAGGCTGTCTATAAGAACGAATGGATGGCAGGCGGCAATCTCGTGAAATGGGACATGATGCATTACGACGTGCAGCTCATCGGAGGTATGGTGCTCCACGGCATGATGAACGGAGGCAAGGTCACAAACTCCATCGCCGAGATGGCCACCGGAGAGGGTAAGACTCTCGTGGCCACACTTCCTGTATTCCTCAATGCACTCACGGGCGAGGGAGTGCACGTGGTGACCGTTAACGATTACCTCGCCAAACGTGACTCCGAATGGATGGGTCCCCTCTATCAGTTCCATGGCCTTACTGTAGACTGCATTGACAAGACTGATCCCAATTCCGAGGAACGCCGTGCCGCCTACGGCTGCGACATCACATTCGGAACCAACAATGAGTTCGGTTTCGACTACCTGCGTGACAACATGGCCACACAGACACAGGATCTCGTACAGCGCGAGGAGCACTATTATGCCATTGTCGATGAGGTCGACTCCGTGCTTATCGACGACGCACGTACGCCGCTCATCATCTCCGGTCCGATTCCGAAAGGGGATGATCAGATGTTCAACGAGTTCAAGCCCAATGTGGAGAAGGTGGTCAATGCCCAGCGCAAGCTTGCCCAGCAGCTTCTGCTCGAAGCCAAGGAGAAAATCTCCGCTGGCAACACCGAGGATGGCGGTCTGTCGCTGTTCCGCGCCTACAAGGCGCTCCCCAAGCACACTCCCCTTATCCGCTATCTCAGCGAGGACGGTATCAAACAGCTGATGCTCAAGGTGGAAGCTAAATATATGGCCGACAACAACCGCGAGATGCCCAAGGCGGTGGAGCCGCTGTTCTTTGTGATCGACGAGAAAAACCATTCCATCGAGCTTACCGACAAGGGTATCGAGGTGCTATCTGGCACTACTTCCGACCCTGATTTCTTCATCCTCCCCGACATCGCGTCGCAGCTCAGCGCCGTGGAGAACGAGGACCTCTCCGCCGAGGAGAAGCGAGAGAAGAAGGATTCGCTGCTACAGAACTATTCGGTCAAGGCCGAGCGTGTGCACACGGTGAACCAGCTTCTAAAGGCCTATACTCTTTTCGACAAGGATGTGGAGTATGTGATCGACGACAACAAGATCAAGATTGTCGACGAGCAGACGGGACGTATCATGGAGGGTCGTCGCTATTCCGACGGTCTGCACCAGGCCATCGAGGCCAAGGAGGGTGTGAAGGTAGAGGCTGCCACACAGACATACGCCACCATCACGCTCCAGAACTATTTCCGCATGTATCGGAAGCTTGCCGGTATGACCGGTACCGCCATGACTGAGGCCGGCGAGTTCTACGATATCTATAAACTCGATGTGATCGAGATCCCCACCAACCGTCCCGTTATCCGCGACGATATGAACGACCGTGTCTACCGCACCAAGAAGGAGAAGTATGCGGCAGTCATCCAGGAGGTGGAGGATATGGTCAACGCCGGCCGCCCGGTGCTTGTCGGAACTACGTCGGTGGAAATTTCCGAACTTCTCTCCAAGATGCTCAAGCTCCGTAAGATTCCGCATCAGGTACTCAACGCGAAGCTCCATCAGAAGGAGGCCGACATTGTGGCTCAGGCCGGACAGAAGGGTACCGTGACCATAGCCACCAATATGGCGGGACGTGGTACCGATATCAAGCTTTCGCCCGAGGTGAAGGAGGCGGGAGGTCTCGCCATCATCGGAACAGAACGTCATGAATCGCGTCGCGTGGACCGTCAGCTCCGAGGCCGTGCCGGCCGTCAGGGTGACCCGGGAAGTTCCGTGTTCTTTGTCTCGTTCGAGGACACCGTGATGCGTCTTTTCGCCAACGACCGTGTGGTCAAGATGCTTGACCGTCTCGGTTTCAAGGAGGGAGAGATGATTGAGAACAACATGGTCACCAAGTCCATCGAAAACGCCCAGAAGCGAGTGGAGGAAAATAACTTCGGTATCCGTAAGCGTCTGGTGGAGTACGACGATGTGATGAATGCCCAGCGCAACGGTGTATACGGCAAGCGTCAGAACGCGCTCAGGGGAGAACGTATCGGAATGGATATCGCCAATATGGTCTATGAGATCGTTACCGATCTGGCCGGACGCGGACTTGCCTACGATGAACTCTCGATGGAGGTCAATACTGTCCTCGCCATGGAACTTCCCTTCACTGAGGCGGAGTTCGGCAAGCTCGACAATTCGGAAATAGTGGACCGTATGTACGAGGCTGTGATGGAGACTCTTGCCCGCAAGAAAGAGAAAATGGCAGAATCCGCCGCTCCCTATATTAAGGAATTTGTGGAGGAACGCGGTGCCCGCGGACCGGTAGGGGTGCCTGTGACCGATGGCCGTCGCATGTTCAATATCCGTGCCGACATAGAGGACTGCTACGCCAACGGTTGCAGACCGCTCGCCAAAGCCTGGGAAAAGGCCGTGCTCCTCTCGAGCATCGATTCATGCTGGCAGGAACAGCTCCGCGAGATGGACGAGCTTCGCAAGTCAGTGCAGAATGCCGCCTACGAGCAGAAGGACCCGCTGGTGATCTACAAGATAGAGGCGTTCGAACTTTGGAAGAAGATGCTCTGGGAGCTCAACACCAAGGTTGTGTCGACACTGATGCGCGGACGTCTGGCAGTGATGGATTATGCCGAAGCCAAGGCGGCCGAGGAGGCGCGTCGTCAGGCCGAGATGCAGGAGGAGGAAGCGCGCCGCAGAAACGCCGTATATATGCGTCAGCCCGCCGGCGGCATCAGCCAGCAGGCCGGCCGCGTGAACGCCCCCAACCCCTACGCCGGCTACAGCACCACCCACGAGACCTACGAGGGAGAGAACGCTCAGCGTGAGGCCGCCCGCAATGTCAACCGTCCTGCCGCTCCCAAACAGCCGGTCAAGGCCGACCCCAAAATCGGCCGTAACGATCCCTGTCCCTGCGGCTCTGGCAAAAAGTACAAAAACTGCTGTGGCCGGGATCTATGACCCCATGACAACTATAAAAAGCGAAATAGACCCCAGCCAGGGTCTATTTCGCCTATTTTCAAGGAATACACACATGCCTTTACTAATGTAAGGTAACAAGCAATAATAAAATGAATTTGTCGGAATTCAGAAAACTTCTCGAGGGTGAATCTCCGTACCCTTTGAATGATGAAATATTCAATCTAATAATCGCCAATTCCGAAACCTTGCATTTTGGCAAAGGTGAGGCCATAGTCGATATAGGCGAGACCAAACCCGGAATATATATTATAAAGGAAGGGGTGGTGAGAGGTTATATCAATGAAGACGGTGCGGAGCGTAACCATTATTTCGGGCTGTCGGGGACGATACTTGCCTCGATGCATTGCTACTATGCGAACAAACCTTCCATCTTGTGTATAGAAGCGTGTAATCAATGCGAAATTTTTCATATTCCGCACAAACGGTTCAAGGAATTGCTTGATGAATCCCATGAGTTATGTAAGTGGTTAAACGGAGCGCTGTTCGGAATGCAGTATTTTCAGGAGGTCAAATCCAAAATTATGAACGGCGATTCCTCGTGGCGCTACAAATGGCTGATGAATTGCCGTCCTGAGATTCTTCAGGCTGTCCCTCTAAAAGCCATAGCTTCCTACTTGGGAATGTCGGAAGTACATATATCCCGGATAAGGAAAGACATCTATTCGGAAGATTAGGCCTCTGGAGTCTGACAGACATTATTAATAGGTAAATATTAGTTTCAGGTTTTGCAAGTTCGAATGAATTTTGCAGAACCTGAAATTTTATTAACATAAGTTATTTTTTTTAAATATGCTTTAATATAAATTTGCACACAACACTTCTGATTTGGCTGAAATAACTGAACTATAATAAACAGAGCGGTCTGTTATGGCAGTTGTTTTCAATATTCCTAGACCGCTTGCAAAAACATTATGCGTATGATAAATAGGAAATTTATGAATTGGGCATCCGCTGCGGTAGCAATGACGGCTTGTGGGATTGCATTTGCCATATCCCCGCCATCTTTGTGGCAGCAGAGGTCTTCATCCGTAGAAAAGAAGTCGGATGCGAGTGTTTTTGGTAAGAGTGAAAATTCATTGTTAAAGGTTGAAACTTCGCAGTATAAGGTTTCGACCGATGACTGGAAGGGTCCCGTTATTTACGGTACGGTGGATTATACCTCCGATGAAAATCCTGAAGTCTACGGAATCTATGCAATCGATGGAGCGACAGGAAGGATGGCTCCGGTCGACCTGACAGATCATCCGGATGCGAATGGAAGCGGATATTACGAGGATGGGATATGGCGCTTTACCTCCAATGGACAAAATGGTGACGGGAAAACATACTATTACGAATATGATGTGGCCGGCTGGAAGTGTCTCAAAAAAGAGGTATTGCCTGATTTAAGCAATCTGGCACTCGATGTTGCGTATGATCCTCTGACAGGAAATGTCTACGGATGCTTCATGGATGAGAAGGGGTATGAGGCACGATTCGGGTTCATAGACTATACGACACATAAAGTGACAGAGATATGCCGTCTCGACGTGCTATATTTCGCCATGTTCGCCACTCCGGATGGTGGGCTCTACGCCATTGCCAATGACGGTAATCTTTATAAACTCGACAAGGAAACCGGAGAACGGACCAAAGTTGGTCCGACCGGAGTCAAGCCTAAGTATAATCAGACGGCGGTGTGCGACCTGCAGACAGGAATCCCATACTGGTTCGGAGTATCCACAAGCGGTACGTCGGCATTATACACCGTTGATGTGCACACCGGCAAGGCGAAGGCTGTGCGCCATTTCTCAAAGCGTGAGGGAGTGGTCGGTGCGTTTATAGCCCAGTCAGCAACGCGCCCCGAGGCTCCGGCAAAATGCGATAATGTCGTAATTGACTTCCCTGATTCATCCACTGAGGGAAATATCTCGTTTACACTTCCGGAAGAACGGTATAATGGAGATGTCCTCAAAGAGGATATTGAATATATCGTTGCCATTAACGGAAAGATTGTTAAGAAAGGCAAAGGGAAGCCGGGAGAATTCGTAAACGGAGAATTTACGGTTTCTGAGGGCCTCGCAGCTTTTTCGATAAATACCATTAGCGACAATGGATCCGGGAAAGTGACAAAAATCAACAGATATATCGGATACGACGCTCCGGGAGCAATTGGCGACCTGAATGCATTCGTCTCAGACGGCAGTACAGTGAATCTGAATTGGAATGCGCCCCGGAACAGTCAGAACGGAGGCTTCCTCGATACGCAGTCGTTAAGCTACCGGATTGTAAGGCAGCCTGGCAATGTGTCTGTGAGTAACGGGTACAAGAAGACCGAGTTCAGGCAGACTCTTTCATCAAAGAAATACGCGGTAAGCAGGTATGAGATTACACCGATGAGCCATGGTCATGAAGGACCTATGCTCAGGACGGAATATCTAGTGACAGGCCCGGGCATGGCATTCCCCTGGACGGGACGTTTTTCGGACACTGGGACAAAGAATATCTTCGTGGCTTCCGATTCGGATACCGGATGGATTAAGCAGAACGAATACATGGAGTTTCTACCTGGAGGAGAGGATTATCTCTACGGGCCTAAATTCGGGTTTGACGGCTCCGCAGCCTGCAAGGTAACTGTAAAGGCTGTCGCTGGTCAGAACGAGAGGGCTAAGCTTAAAATGAGTCTTGGAAAAGATGTGAATAAATCTTCTTTCACAAAAGCTGCTTTTGATAGTGTTGAAGTAGTTCCTGTTGAAATGGAATACGAGGAGGAGTCTGTTACTGAGGAGGAATTGGCCGGAGAATACACATTCTACGCCTACCCCGGAACTGCCAGCGAATGGCATCTCGCATTCCATGGAGTGGATAAAAATATAAGGATATATTCCGTATCGGTGGAACAGGGGCCGTCGGGAAAGGCGCCAGCTCCGGTGAAGAATTTGGTCATCGCGCCCGACAGCAAGGGTCATATAGCGGCGAATATAAAATTTACTGTTCCTATTGAGTCTGTTGATGGCTCTCCATTATCAGATATATCTACGATAACCGTTTACAATCAGGCAAGACTTGTCAGGAAGATTGATAATCCCACTCCCGGTGAAGAAATTGCTTTCGATGATACCGGTGTTGAACAGGGATATGCGAAATACACCGTATGTACCGAAAATTCACATGGCATCGGCATCCCCCTGGAAAGGGAGATATTCGCGGGAGAGGATCTGCCTTGCGCGCCTTCCGACCTGCGGGTGATCGAGACCGACGAGGGAATAAGGATAAGCTGGAAGGCTCCCGTACAAGGTTTGAATGGTGCTTACGTGAATCCGGAAACTATGAAATATAGCGTGATGCGTGATGACAGCAAGACAATAGGCGAGGAATTGACAGATTGCTTCTTTATTGACAAAGATTCATACGGAGGGGAGCAGAGATTCCAGCGGTATGCTGTCCGCGCCTCGACAACGGCCGGTGACGGCGCATGGATAATATCCTCCCCCGTTGTGGTTGGCGAAGATTACGATTTGCCTTTCGTTGAACACTTCACTGGAGGATCAATCGATAATCGCTTCTGGGAGGTGGGCGCGAACAGCAATATCTCATTCCGCCTCAACCCCGCGTCTGGATATGACGGAAATCCAGGCCATGCCTCGTTCGACCCCAAGGTTTCGAATTCTGAAAGCAAACTGGTTACTGGCAAAATTTCAATCAAGGATGTGAGAAATCCGATTCTCACTTATTGGTATTATGCCATCCCTGGCGCATCAACCGTCATGGAGGTGTACGCGCAGGCTCCTGACAGTGTCAGTACAGTTGTAGCATCTACCGACTTCCGTAAGTTGAATGGAGAGGATGGCTGGAGAATGGGATGCGCGGATCTGTCCGGACTTGTGTCGCATCAATATATACGTCTCGGATTCAAGACCATTGTGGGAGAAGACATTGTCGGCGCCAAACTTGATGAGGTGACGGTACGTCAGGGCGTGGAGAAAAATCTCGCGTTGGTACTGAACTCCGCATGCAAGATGGAGGTGGACAAAGCCTCCGATGTGGTACTTTCGGTACTGAATACAGGGGCAGCAGATTTTGGCGCCGGTTCATATAGAATCAAATTGTATAAGAATGGAGGCGCGGTGGGAAGTGTGGATGGCCCTGCTCTTGGTTCGGGTGAATCTTCGGAAGTTGTAATATCGGTCACTCCCGATATTTTCGACGGAGAGGAGATTATGCTTAAGGCCGTCCTGGAAGTCAAGGGCGATATGGATCCGAATGATGACTTTACCGATGAGAAAACTGTAGCCGTCAAGCAGAATAAATATCCTATGCCGCAGAGCCTGACCGGATCTGTGAACGACAGAGACGAGATCTCTCTCTCATGGTCGGCACCTGATGAGTCTGAATTCTTGACAAAAACAGTCACGGATGATGTAGAGGCTTACGATGCGTTTGCAATCACGGATATAGGAGACTGGACCACAGTCGATATGGACGGAAACAATACGTACGGAATCGGAAACGGTGCCGGCAGTTATTTCGACTATCCCAATGCTTTGGCTCCTAAATCGTTTATGGTTTTCAATGCCAAGGAGTCCGGTGTGGCGGTCTATGACCAGTACGGCCGTCCTACAAAGTGGGCTCCCTATTCCGGCGACCAGATGTTTGTATCTTTCCAGGCTTCGGGGGGCGCTTCCGACGACTGGCTGATATCTCCGAAATTGAGCGGAGAGAAGCAGATCGTAAGTTTCTTCGTGCATAGTGTTGACGTTCTCGGACACGGAGCGGAAACATTCGAGGTCCTTTATTCGGGGAATTCGACCGATACTGATGATTTCACCCTCGTGGAGAATGGACAGCAGGAGGCTCCTGCTGAATGGACTGAAGTCCAGTTCGAGATTCCGGAAGGCGGGCGGTACTTTGCCATACGTTGCGTCTCGATGGAGAATTTCGCCCTTATGATCGACGACATCACTTATTCTCCCATCAGTTTCGGAAATATAAGTCTTTTGGGATATAATGTGTATCGTGACAAAAAACTACTCAATCAGAAACCGTTGACTGTTACCGAGTTCGGCGGTATAGTAGAGCAGAGCAAGGGAAGCTATCAGGTTACAGCCCTATACAATTACGGAGAATCAAGGCCGACACAGCCGCTGACTCTTGTAAGTTCAGGCATGGAAGGCATGGAAGAACTTTCCGTTGAGGTTAAGGGTGTGGCTGTCGGAATAGTGATAAGTAATGGAGAAGGGCTTGCTGCATCAGTCTATTCCATAGATGGTGTTCTGATGTACCATAATAGTATATCGCAGCCGGAATGCCTTATAAATCTTGATTCCGGCGTCTACCTTGTGAGACTTTCAGACAAGACATTTAAAGTACATATTAAGTAACTAATCAACATTCTGCTATGATTAAGAAGAAGTCAATTGGATCGATGATTCTTGGACTTGGACTGCTGTCTGCATCATCGATTGCTGCCTTTGCCGGGAATGTTGCCATCTACGGCAACATGGCCCATAGTCAGGGGGATTCTCCGTTGGGAATCTATTCGTTCACTCCGGACGCCGACATGGTTCTGACTCCTGTTAAGACCGACGATGCCGGTCTTAGGGGTGTCAACGGAGCCGTATGGCATGACGGCAAGTATGAGATTGTCAACATGATGAGTCATTACACCTACGATACCGAGAGCTGGGAGAAGATACATGAGTGCCGTCTCGGCTTCCCGGCCTTCATGGAGATGGCGGCAATGGCGGTCACTTACGACCCGACCACGGAAAAGATCTACGGTGTCTACACCACCACCGCCCAGAGCTATCGGCTCGCCGTGTGTGACTACGCCAATGCGGAGCTTACCGAGATCAAGGATTACGGCGAGGTGTACCTCAGCTGCATGTTCGTTGACAAGGACGGCAAGCTGTTCGGCATCCGCAACGACGGAATGCTTGTGGAGGTGGACAGGACCAGCGGGGATTTCCGCGAGGTGGGCAACGTCGGCTTCAGCCCGACAGGCTATCAGGGAGCTGTATGCGATCCTGCCACCGGCACGGTTTACTGGACGGCGGTATCCGGAGAATCCTCGGCCCTTTACGAACTTGACACCACCGACGCCTCCTCTACCTTGGTGGCCGAGTTCCCCGGAGGAGAGCAGTTCACCGGTCTCTATATAAAGTCGGAGGCATCCGGTCCGGGTGACACCGAGACTCCAGGCCGTGTGGCCGACATACGGCTCACGTTTGCCGATGCCTCGTTGTCGGGAACGCTTTCCTTCACGGCTCCCGCTGAGTCGGGCAACGGCACGGCACTTGTCGGAGATATGGATTATAAGGTGCTGGTAGGTGAAGAGGCTGCCGAGGTCGCGACAGGCACTGTCGCTCCGGGAGCTGAGGTCACCACCGCTGAATTCACTCTTCCCGCATCGGGAGAATACCTCTTCTCTGTGGTGATGAGCAATGTGGCCGGCACGGGAGAAGCCGCCTACAAGCGCGACTATGTAGGTTATGCCAAACCGGAGCCGGTGAAAAACGCAAAGGTGACGGTAAACGACACCGATATGGTCCTGAGCTGGGAGGCCCCCGATGTTCCGGAGGGTAAGGGATACTACAATGCGGCCGATATCCGCTACAATGTGGTGCGCTATCCCGACGGAAAAGTGATTGCGGAGAATCTTGCCGCTACCGAAAAAACCGAGAGCATGGCCGGCATTGGCCTCGCATTCTATTCGTTCGGAATATCTGCTGTCAACGGTGACATGCGTTCGGAGGAGGCTGTTACGGAAGGCCACAGAATGGGTGACGCGGTCAGTGTCCCGTTCGTCGATGAGTTCGGACGTGATGATTCGTTGGAGATATATACCGTCGTCGATTCCAATAAGGACAATGTCACCTGGGAGCTCGATTCATGGTACAAGAGACCCGTGTACAATGCCGAACATGCAGAGGATTATGCGGAGGACTGGCTTTTTACTCCGGCTATCCGCATGAGCAAGGATGACATCTATGAGATCGCGTTCATTGTCGAGGGTAATTCCGACCTGTACATGCAGGATATATTGGTGGCGCTCTCCGATAATTGCGAGACCATGAATCTTGTCGACGGACTGGTGGACCGCACTGTGGTCACCAAAGATGCGCGAGAGCTGGGCAAGGTTTTCAATGTCAAGGAGGATGGACTATATTACATAGGGTTCAACACGGAGACGGAGGCTCATCGCGGCTTCCTGTCGATAAATAAGATAGAGGTGCGCCGCATAGGCAGTATCAGCGGTCCTGCCGCACCCTCCGGTCTCAAGGCCGTTCCCGGAGAGAAGGGAGCGTTGTCCGCAGACATCAGCTTTACCGTTCCCTCGAAGAATGGCCATGGCGAGAACCTGCCGGCAGTAAACGGAGTCCGGATCCTGCGCGACGGCAAATCGGTACATGAAGTGGCGAATCCAGCACCTGGATCCACCGTGAACTTCACTGACAGCGGCATGGAGGCCGGCATGCACAAGTATTCCGTATGTGCAGTGTCGGAGGCTGGCGACGGATATCCCGCGCAGACTGAAATATATATCGGCATCGATGTCCCCGACGCTCCCCGCGCGGTGGTGCTTTCCGAGTTCGAAGGTAAGGCAGTCCTCGAATGGGCGGCTCCCGTCGCAGGTATTCACGGCGGTTATGTGGATGTGGAGACGCTCACATATTCCATTCAGCGCGCAGGCGGCGAGATGGTATCCACAGGACAGAAGGGAACCTCTTTTTCCGAGGAAATAGGTGATCCCGGTCAGCAGTTCGATCTTTCGTATGCTGTGGTGGCGATCAATGAAAAGGGCACGGGCCCGATTGCCATCTCAAACCAGATTCTTGTGGGACGTCCATACGCTCTTCCCTTCGAGGAATCGTTTAAGAATGCCGAGTGCCAGAATTACTGGGGAGTCCGGAATTCCAAGATGGGCGCGTTTATGCTTTCTGATCTCTTCTCTTCCGACGGTGACGGCGGTTCTGTTCTTTTCGAGAGTGGCGACAATACCGGTGAGGCTGAAATCCTGTCCGGCATGATAGATGTCTCTGAGGCCGAGCACCTTTGTCTGAAGTCCATTGTTGCTCTTAACTCCGGGAAGGTTGAACTGACTGTGGGAGTCTATACGCCTGACGGCAAGAAGTGTACGGGGGGTGCCTATTCTCTCGGAACTGCAGGATCCGTCGGCAAACTGGAGGTGAATCTCGACAAATATGCAGGTCAGGATTACGTACAGTTGTTCTTCAACGCGAAGGGAAAGACGGACGGAACCATGTTGTTTATTGACGAGATCCGTCTTGCCGATGAGGAATCTGCCGGAGTGGCCGGTACGCTTGCCGATGCAGAGGCCGGAGCCTTCGGAGGCAATGGAGAGATCGGTGTCATCTCCGGAGAGGAGATGGGCGTGAAGGTGTTCAGTCTCGATGGCAGATGTGTCTTCGCCGGGAATGTAAGCGGCACGAAGATGATTCCGGCAGAGCCGGGAGTCTATGTCGTGGCTGTCGGTGAAACGACATTCAAGGTGGTCGTGAGATAACAGCGGACTGTATAGTAATCACAACGGTCATATAAATGCAGTCGGAGTCGCCAATGTGGCGGCTCCGGCCTTTTTTAACATCAATGAAAAACAAACATGACAGGAATTGCAGTGAGTATGAAGATTATTTGTCGTAATGAAACTGCTATTGATGAGATTTATTTCAGCAATTTCCTGTCATTGTGGTCGCTTTCAAGGACGCTCATCTGATGGATGGCGATTTGATTGAGCTTGATGAGCCGCTCATGCTGTGGCATCCCCTGTTCAATGAACACCGCGTTGAGATTCTCCATATTGGAGAGGCATATAAGTTCGTTGATGGAGGCGTAATCCCGGATATTGCCTTTGAGGTCGGGATTGGCTTCATGCCATTTTTTGCGGTTATGCCGAACATGGCGACATTCAACACATCAGCTTCATTGGCATAGATGATACTTGCCTGAGCCTTGGTTATTTCGGCGGGAATGAGGTTATGCTTGATGGCGTCTGTGTGGATCCGATAGTTAATCTTGGACAGTTCTCGCTTAGCAGACCATCCGAGTTGCTTCTGTTCCTCTTCCTTTAGACGTTGGAATTCCTTGATAAGATACAGTTCAAATTCAACAGAAACCCAGCTCGCAAACTTAAAGGCTATATCACGTTGGGCATATGTGCCACCCTCACGTCCTAATTTATTTATAATGCCAATTGCGTTAGTGAGTTCTATCCACCGGCTTGGACTCATTGTAAAGGAGTTAGAACCCGCCTCTTTCAAAATGGGGTCGAATTCGACCCCATTAAAATCAGGATTGTTGAGGCTTTCCCATAATCCGAGGTATTCAAGGGTATTTTTTACTCTCATCCAATTCTTTACAACATCCTTAGGCTCGTCAGGATTTTTCTGACGGGCGATGTCTGTAATACAGATGTAGTCTATGCCATTTTTGGCGAGAGTTCTGATTGTAGTGTCCTTTACAACTAATTTTGCCATTGGTTTAGGAGGATGACTTTGTTGATATTGTTTGTGCACTATCAGCCACAGCGCAAAGATAATCATTTTCATAGTATTGGGCAACACCGATAAAAAGGACACCGGATATCACTCCCGATCTTCGGGGGCGTAAACTGACCGATACCGGCTGGATATCCGCTTCTTGCGAATGATCATGTGGACAGCCTTGAGGGAATAATACCGTTGACGACAAAAGAACGGAGTATGATCCAGACATTTCCGGAATCATATCGGTTTAAAGGTTCTAAAAGTGAGATAGAGCAGATGATTGGGAATGCTGTTCCGGTGAATTTTGGTAAGTTTGTGGCTTTGGCTATCAAGGATTATATGGAAGATATACCATTGTCATCTTCTGTTGCCAATATAAGGCAGCCTTCATTATTTTCGTAAGATGTTTTGAAATTGGAGTCAGAGGGCGGAGTAGGGGATGGAGAAAGTGTCGCCGCCGGCGGGGTCGCCGTTCCGCAGACCTTTGGTGAGCCAGCGGACGCGCCATTCGGATCGTCCGTGGTTGAAGGCGTCTGGCATCTCCTGGCCGTAGGCTTTTTTCTGGAGGTAGTCGTCACCGATGCGCGAGGCCACGTTGACGGCTTCCTCTACGTCGCCAGGCTCCAGCGAGTTGAACATCTTGTTGTCGATGTTGCCCCAGACTCCGGCAAGGTAGTCGGCCTGCAGCTCGATGCGGACACTGATGCGGTTGGCCTCTGTTTTGGAGACTTTGGACATCTGCGAATGAGCCTCGGGAAGTATGCCGAGCAGGTTCTGTACATGATGCCCCACTTCATGGGCAATCACGTATGCGTAGGCGAAATCACCACCGGAACCGATGTCGGTTTCCATTTTCTTGAAGAAGTCAAGGTCGATGTATACGGTGCGGTCTGCCGAGCAGTAGAAGGGTCCGACCTGCGATGTCTGGTTGCCGCAGGCCGACTGCACCGAGCCGTGGAACAGCACCATTTTCGGAGGCTGGTATTCTCCCCAGCCCTGTTCGCGGAATGTGCGCGTCCATACATCCTCAGTACCGGCGAGCACTGCTGAAGCGAAGTCAGCAAGCTGTCGGTCCTCCGCGGTCTCCACATACTTCTCTGTCCTTGGAGCCGAGGCCTGATTTCCGATCACGTTGCGCGCAACGTCTCCGATGTTGCCACCCGAGAGAAGCGTGATCACACCTATCACGATGGCGCCTAAGATGCCTCCGCCAATTCCTATGGCGCGTCCTCCGATGCTGCGCCTGTCTTCTACATTGCCGCTCCGGCGGCGTCCGTCGATTCGCATAATTTGTCAGTTTATTTAGTTACAGTTTGTGGTGTTGACGAGTCTTGTTTTGGTTTATTGTTCGCGTTGAGGTCCGGGGCCATTCGGCGAGTGCCGAAACCGAAGATGAGTGTGAGGACCGCCATTACTCCGAACACTATGGCCGATGATCGGCGTATTTCGCCGAGTCCGACGAGCGGTGCCACTATCGCGCCGAAGATGTAGCCGACCACTCCCAATATGGCCGACGCCGCGCCGGCATTGATGCGGCCCTCGTTCATGGACAGTGTGTTGCCCACCGTAAATATCATGCCGAGGGCGAAGAGCATGGGCAGCATCGATATTTCAAATGCCCAGAAGTCATGGATGAAAAGCAGTGAGATTATCACCACCGTTGTGGAGAGCATCAGTATCCAGCATCCCACCCATGACGCATCCTTGAGAATCTTGAACCGGAGCGAGACCATCGATCCGGCGGCCATGAAGAGGGCGTTGACTCCCATGAAGCATCCGAACGCCACCTCTGAATAACCATAGATGTCCTGCATGATGAACGGCGCTGCTGAGATATAGGCGAAAAGTAAGCCGAGACCTGTCCCTTTGAGCATGACGTGGGTCATGAATCGCGGGTTGCGGAGCAGCGGGCCATATTCGCGGAAAGTCCCGTACCATTTTCCCTGAGCGCGCCTGGCACGCGGAAGAGACTCCTTGAAGCGGAAGCCGGCGACGAACAGAAAGATAGCAAAGGCAGCGAGAATCCAGAAGATTCCTTTCCATCCGAAGTACTTGGCGGCAAGTCCTCCGAGCACCGGTGCGCTCGCCGGAGCAAAACCGTTGATGGCGCCTATCAAAGCCATCATCTTTGCTAAAGGGCGCCCGCCGTAGATGTCGGCTGGAACCGTCCGTGCCAGGAAGTAACCTCCGGCAGCTCCGATTCCCTGGACGAATCTCCATCCGAGAAACACCATTATGCCGGGCGAGAAAACGGATGCAACCGCACCGGCAATAAATATTCCCATCGAGATAAACAGGATAGGTTTGCGGCCGTACTTGTCGCTGAGCGGACCCATCAGAATCTGGCCCGCGCCAAGTCCGGCCATGCCGGAAGTAAGTCCTAACTGCACGGTGGACGCGGAGCATCCGAAAAACCGCGCCATCTCCGGCAACGTAGGAATATACATATCGTTGACAAACGATCCGAAAGCGCTCAGCGCGACCAGATAAGCGACAAGAAACGCATATCCGCGCCCTCCTGCGCCGTTTTGCGTAGCCGGCTCTGTTTGCGAAGTCCCCGGATGCGTTGTCTGACCATGTATGGATGAATCCTGCCGTGAGACAGGAGTGACAGTCTGACCCATAAGATGCTTATTGTATTAAATTCCGAATAATCCTCCGGCGGATTATTCTCGGAATGCCCCGCCGCTAAAAGTAAAACAACACGCACTCCTTATGGTTTCACACAAGCCCTTTCTTACAGCAACAGGATTTTTGCTGAGATTATGTATTATAACCGTGGAAATTTCCTATTTAAGTCGGATTTTGGTTTATCTGATTTCAGACATAAATTCCTCGACAACATAGAGGTCGCCTTGAAGATACATGCCTGTGGAGCGGTCATGGAAATCCCTGCAAGTGGCACTTTGATAAAAACGTCGCAAGGCTTCAGATGTAGAAATACCAAGTCTTTTCGCAATTTCGCATATAATCAGGCCTATGCGAGCAGACCTCAACACTATGCGGCCTAAGCGTAAATTCTCTTGTGTCATGGTTTCTCTATTATAATACTATCCTTGAAAAACAGGTATTTGTCAATCAGAATTTGGCTTGAAATACAGATTTGATTGTTCGGTCTCAAATATTTCAATCTTTCAATGGCTTCAAAACGGGGAATAAACCCTGTCATGTACAGATCGATAGTGTCTACCACTCTGTCATTAGCGACTCCTCCTTCGATATAATCATATTCCTTCCATAGATCTTGGCCGAGTCGGTTGCCAACTATAAAATCAAGCCATTCATCATCGTATTGTGGAAAGATGCGTGCGCGTTGACCGGCTTCGGCAAGGAGTTCTTCTTGCTGGAGGAGGTATTTGTTCACAACAGGTTCCTTCTTGAATTTATTGGAGCGGCGAATTGACCAGTTTACAGCTTGTTCATATATGTCAGTCAGATAAAAGCCCGGACCGAAATCAAGTTGCGCGCGACCGTGTCTGGTGTCGGGGGTCTGAATGTGCTCGACACTGGCATGATAAACTTCTATTCTGGTACTCATCGGTTCTCTGTGCTGTTTTGTTTATTTTCCCAAAGTAAGAGGGTTTGGATGATGTCTTCGGTTATGTTTTTGCGACTTTCAAGATGCAGAACATCATAACATTTGATTATATAATCATCTATCAACCCGACTTTGTCCATCCGGTTGAAAACTTCCTGATAATCGCAATCAAGAGCTTCAGCCGTCCATTCTATACATGATGATGCGAAAATCATCACCAGCTGCTCGTGGTCTATATTTATCCTTTCGGGTGCCATGAATTACAATTATTCTGTCACTGATGATAAAAATACAAAGATATAAAGAATTTTTGATATTTCGGAAATAATGGCTAATTTTGCAATATGGCAACACTTTATTATATGATTATCGAGGGACGGCAGGCCGGGCCGTTTCCTGCGGAGGCGCTTAAGGCGCAGGGGCTCATGCCGGATACGTATGTCTGGCGCGAGGGTCTTCAGAATTGGGTGGCGGCATCCCAACTGCCTGAACTTGACTATCTTTTTCGTGCGAATCCTCCTATGGAAAGTCTCTCGCCATCCTCTCCTCCCTCCGGTTCGTACTATGACCGTCAGCCGGGAACCGTGCCACCGGATCCCTATCGGGATGACAGTCGTTACGGAGAGCCTGTGCCGCATACCAACTGGCTTCCATGGGCCGTGGTGGCAACTGTCGCTGCGTTCTTGCTCAGTTGTATCGGAATGATTTTCGGCATTATCGGAATCGTGCAGGCCAATAAGGCCAACACCGCCTATCAGCGCGGCGACTTCTCTATCGGCGATTCGGCCAACTCCACCGCGCGGCTGATGACTATAATTGCTTTCGTTTTTGCGGCAATCGGTCTGTTCGGATCCATCTGGATATTCAGGTCCTCTGATTTCATGGAGAATTACCAGAACATGATCCGCTCGATGGCAAACGTATAAGCCTCTCAGCCGATGCGTTATTTTGCAATGATCGGCGGCGAGCAGCGCGGCCCGTACGAGCTCACGGAACTTTCGGAGGCAGGAGTCACTCCCGAAACATACGTTTGGTGCAAGGGTATGGCCGACTGGCAGCCTGCATCCGACGTGGCCGATATCTGTCGGTTCTACCGGCAACGGATCTTCGACCTGATGCATCCATCGGCCGCCCCGGCTCCAGATGTCCAGACTCGACCGGAAGGAGATTCCGCCGATAACGGCAACGGAGAATTTCCGATCCGGTTTTCCCGCATCGCAGGCCGCGACGGCGATCTCCCCGAGATGCTTCCGGAGGAGCCGGTCGACACGTCCGTCCCTCCCGCCTCGATGCTGGTGATCTCGATACTGCTGACCTTGTTCTGCTTTCCATTCACCGGGTTTGTGGCCATCTACTACTCAGTGATGAGCCGTAAGGCCTGGGAAGAGGCCCGCAGGAGTGTCTCCAGATCATCGAGCCGCCTTTACACCGACGAGGAGCGGGAGGACCGCAGGATACTTGCCCATGATTATGCCCGTGCGGCCAAGATGTGGGCCGGAATAACATTCTTTCTCGGCCTGATACTCTACGCCTTCATGGTTCACAAAGTGCTGTGAGGCCAAAATTACACACCTTTCGGGATTGAACTACATAACCATCAGGCTGCGGCATTTCCGGAACCTGACTAACAAAAGATAAGACAGTGTTGAACGATAAGTCTGTACTGATCACCGGCGGGACCGGTTCGTTCGGAAAAAAGTTTGTTGAGACAATACTTTGCCGCTATCCGCGGGTGAAGCGCATAGTGATTTATTCCCGCGATGAGCTCAAACAGTTCGAACTCAAGCAGAAATATCCTTATGACAAGTATCCGCAGCTGAGGTTTTTCATCGGCGATGTACGCGACGGCGAGCGTCTGAAGCGCGCCTGTCAGGGCATCGACGTGATTATCCATGCCGCCGCCATCAAGCAGGTGGATACCGCCGAGTATAACCCCGAGGAATGCATCAAGACCAATGTCAACGGAGCGCAGAACGTGATAAACGCCGCTCTGGAGACAGGCGTCCGCCACGTGGTGGCGCTCTCCACCGACAAGGCGTGTGCTCCGATAAACCTCTACGGAGCGACGAAGCTTACCAGCGACAAGCTTTTCACCGCCGCCAACAATATCAAGGGAGATCGCCCGGTGCGTTTCTCCGTGGTACGTTACGGCAATGTGATGGGTTCGCGTGGCAGTGTGATTCCGTTCTTCATCGGCAAGCGGGACAGTGGCGCCGCGAGTCTCCCGATCACCGACATGCGGATGACCCGCTTCAATATCTCGCTTCAGGCAGGCGTCGATCTTGTGCTGTGGGCTATCGAGCATCATCTCGGCGGCGAGATCTTTATACCGAAGATTCCGTCATACCACATCAAGGATGTGGCCACAGCCATCGCTCCCGGTATTCCTCAGGTGGAGGTTGGCATCCGTCCGGGTGAAAAACTGCACGAGGAGATGATTACCCCGACTGATGCGCTCAACACCATCGACATAGGACGCTATTACGCGATTCTCCCCTCGGTTTCGTTCCAGCATACCCGCGAGGACTATATTCGCCACCACGGCGGAGTCCCTGTGCCTGATGGATTCCATTACAGCTCCGACAAGAACAGCGAATGGGAGACGGTGGAATCGATGCGTGAGAAAATAAAGGAATTCGTCGACCCTGATTTCGAAGTGAAATGACTATCGACCATGACATACCGTACGGACGCCAGACCATAACCGACGCTGACGTGGCGGCGGTGAACGAGGCTCTGCGCAGCGACTTTCTCACACAGGGTCCGAGAATCATGGAGTTCGAGGAGCGGTTTGCCGGGTATGTCGGCTCCCGCTACGGAGTGGCCGTGAACAACGCGACCTCCGGACTGCATCTTGCCGCCAGGGCTCTCGGGGTCGGTCCCGGCACACGCGTTATCGTCACTCCCATGACTTTCGCAGCATCGGCCAACTGTATCCGCTACTGCGGTGGTGATGTGACATTCTGCGACATCGACCCCGACACATATCTGATGGACGAGGAGAAATTAGTGGAGATCCTGGACCGGTATCCCGACGGAACATTCTCTGGCATGGTGATTGTGGACTTCGCTGGCTATCCGCACAATCTGGAGCGTTTTCGCCGTATAGCGGACCGCTACGGACTATGGATCATTGAGGATGCCTGCCATGCTCCCGGCGCATGGTTCACGGCCTCCGACGGCTCGCACCAGCGCAGCGGAAACGGCAAATGGGCCGATTGCTCGGTGTTCTCCTTCCATCCTGTGAAGCATATCGCCACGGGAGAAGGCGGCATGGTTACCACCGACAACCCTGAGCTGCTGGAGCGTCTCCGCCTGTTCCGCACTCACGGCATCACCCGCGATCCCGCTCTGCTGGAGCGGAACGACGGCGGCTGGTACTATGAGATGCAGGAACTCGGCTTCAATTACCGTCTCACCGATATTCAGGCGGCACTCGGCATATCGCAGCTTTCGCGTGCTGCCGAGGGTCTGGCGCGCAGACAGGAGATTGCACGGCGCTACGACGAGGCATTTGCCGGACATACTGACATCAGGATTCCATCCCGGGCCGACGACATCTGTCATGCTTTCCATCTCTACGTGATTCAGGTGCCAGACCGCAAGGGCCTTTACGATTTCCTCAGGGAAAACAGGGTGATGGCGCAGGTGCACTATGCTCCGCTTCATCTCATGCCTTACTACAAAAACTTGGGAAACCGGGAAGGAGACCTGCCGGTGGCGGAGGAGTATTACCGTCATTGTCTGAGTCTGCCGATGTTCCCGGCGCTTACCGATGAGGAGCAGGATTATGTGATTGAGAAAGTTCTTGAGTTTATAGAACGGGTATGAAGATATTGGCTATTATACCGGCCCGCGGGGGCAGCAAGCGTATTCCGAAGAAGAATATCAAGGAATTCTGCGGAAGGCCTGTTATTGCCTGGTCAATAGGAGCGGCGTTGCGCTCCCGCTGTTTCGACGAGGTGATGGTTTCCACCGATTCTGAGGAGATAGCCGCTGTCGCGCGTGAATACAGTGCCGGAGTTCCATTCATGCGCTCAGCCAAGGCTGCGGATGACTATGCCACCACGGCGGATGTGCTTCTTGAGGTGCTGGATGAATATGAGCGGCGCGGCTGCAGATTCGATGCCGTGGCATGTATTTATGCCACAGCTCCTTTTATCCGCGAATACCGTCTGCGCGAGGCTTGCCGTCTGCTCGAATCTGGCATGTGCGAAAGCGCGTTTACCTGCGTGGAATACTCTTATCCGGTGCAGCGCGGACTGCGCGTATGCTCCGACGGCATGGTGCGCATGCGGTTTCCGGAATATTCATCGGCGCGGTCGCAGGACCTTGAGCCGACATACCACGATGCCGGCCAGTTCTACGTCTGTACGGTGGAGTCGCTGAGGCGTGACCGCTCGCTCTGGGGGCCGGAGACACGCCCGATAGTGCTTCCCGAACTCGAAGTGCAGGATCTCGATACGGAGACCGACTGGAAGCTGGCCGAAATGAAATACGAGATTATGAAATTCCCTCATCATTTCGATAGATGTGACAATGATGAATTGATACTCAACTATGTCTATACCACCGTGCCCATGCAGCGGGAACTGCTTCGGCACCGTAACAGCGACTCTGTGCGGAGGCAGATGGTGAACGGGGAGATAATACCGGAGGATGACCATTTCCGCTGGCTCGGTACGCTGGAAGGTAACAACGACAAGGCTTATTATGCTGTCATTGACCGTACCCCGGATTTCGATGGCGCGGACGGAATGGATTTCAAGGTGAAGGGAAGCGTCAATTTTGAGTGGGTGGCTCCGGGAGTGATGGAGCGCGGCATCTGGATTGCCGAGGATTATCGCGGCAAAGGACTGGCGCGTAGGATCCTCAAGGATATGTATGAGGTGATTGCGGAAAGGATGGGTGTGCGCAAGATAGTTACCAAGGTCAGGATCGGCAACGAGGCGTCGAATGCCCTCGAGCTTTCGCTCGGAGCGATTCCGGTGAGGCGCGATGATGGCTATCAGTACTATGAACTTGCCTTGTGAGCCACGCATGGATTGTAGGCTCCACGTGAATTATCCACCCCGCGTGGTGCTTCGGGCGGACGCGGGACGCGGCATAGGATTCGGCCATTTCATCCGTACTCTTGCCCTCGCCGCCTATCTGCGGGAGGACTTTGACTGCGTGGTGGCTTCCCGCAATCCCGACCGCGACGGTCTTTCTGATTATCAGCTTGCGGAGGCGGATAAGGCCGGAGCCCGCATTCTGGACCTGCATTGCGGCGACAGGGAGGATTTTGACGCCTGTTTCCTCGACTCCCTCTGCCCGGAGGACATTGTGGTTCTCGATAATTATTATTACGATACTAAGTATCAGGATGAGGTGCGTTTGCGTTGTCGTCGTCTTGTCTGCATTGACGATGTGCATGACCGTCGTTTCACGGCCGATGCCGTATTGACGTTTCTTCCGCTGGGAAGAGAACTGTTCTCGCTTGCTCCCCATACGGAGTTCCATTCCGGTATAGAATGGTCGTTTCTGAGAGAGCCGTTTCTTTCGCCGTTATGCCGAAGGAAACGGAAAAGTGTTGAGCCGCCAAGAATTGTCACGGCGCTCGGCGGTGCCGATCCTTTCGGTCTTACCGGGAAGGTGCTTGATGTGTTGACGGGGGAAATACCTGATGCGGCTGTAGATGTGATTGCCGGTGACACTGTGGAGATCAAAGTAGAGGAGTTCCCGTCTGTGACGGTTCACCGGCGGGTATCGGCAGAAGGTGTGAGGGACTTGCTTGACAATGCGGATATGGGTATTTTCCCGGCGAGTACTGTGTGTGTCGAGGCATTTTCCCGGCATCTTCCTGTGGCCGCAGGGTATTTTGTCTCCAATCAGGAGGAATTCTATGCCGAAGGGGTGAAGAGGGGATGGTTCACTCCGCTCGATTCGCTGTTTGACAGCCGTGCCCGGCTTGCGGCAAGGATCCGGAAGGCGGTGGAAGGGCTATCGGAACGAAATGTGCCGGAATTTGATTTCCATGAGGGAAGAAGGATGATAATAGATTTTTTCAGGAATCTCTGACGATTTGTAAATTCTTTTGATTTCGGGAAATTCTTATGTTCTAAGAGCTGAAGATATGAACAAGTGCATGATAGTGGCCGAACTTTCGGCCAACCATAACCACAGTCTCGAGGTAGCGCGCGAGTCTGTCCGCGCCATGGCCGAGTGCGGTGTCGATGCTGTGAAACTCCAGACCTACACTGCTGACAGTCTCACTCTCGACGTGCGTGTCGATGACTTCCTGCTAAAGGGAGGTCTCTGGGACGGCCGGTATCTCCACGACCTTTATGAGGAGGCCAATACTCCATACGAGTGGCATGCGGAGCTTTTCGATCTTGCGCGGAGTCTCGGCATGGAGTGCTTTTCCACGCCGTTCGACCGGGAGGCCGTCGATTTCCTTGAACAGTTGGGAAATCCTGTCTATAAGATAGCGTCGTTCGAGGTGATGGACCTCGAACTGATCCGTTATGCGGCATCCAAGGGCAAACCGATGGTGATATCCGCCGGCATAGCCACAGACCGGGAGATTTTCGAGGCAATCGATGCCTGCCGGAGTGTAGGCAATGACGATATTACGCTGCTGAAGTGCACTTCGGCATATCCGGCCGATATATCCGACGCGGATCTGGCCATGATTCCCGCCATGCGTGATCGTTATGGGGTAAAAGTCGGACTTTCGGATCATTCCCCGGGAAGCATCGTGCCGGTGACGGCGGTTGCGCTCGGTGCGGTTATGATAGAGAAACACTTCATACTTGACCGTTCGATAGGAGGTCCTGACGCGATGTTCTCGCTGAACCGCAACGAGTTTGCAGCTATGGTCCGCGATGTGCGCCTTGCTCAGAGCGCTTTGGGAACTGTGGATTTCGACCGTGGCGAAAATGCTGATGGCAGGAAATGGGGCCGATCGCTGTATGTCAGCGCTCCGATTGCCGAAGGGGAATCCTTTACCGTCGCCAACGTGCGGTGTGTGCGCCCCGGCTATTCCTTGCATCCACGCCATCTGCATGACATCCTCGGCCGCCGGGCTACACGCCCATACCGCCCCGGCGACAGGATAGAGTTTGATAAACTGTAGGATTTTACTTTTATTTATATCTGCGAATGTTTCTGATAAATTTGGCCAATACGATAAAACCAACTAACTTTGCAGGAAAATCTAATACCACATTATGAAAATTAAGTACCTCCCGCTTTTTGCATCTGCGTTAATATCATTTTACGCATCTGCATCTGACAGTCAGGACCCTGAAACAAATCTTGTTTTTGATTTCAATCCGATCGAGACGGAATATTCCTACGAGGCTGATAATGGAACTATAACATCGGCCAGCGTATTGTTCACTTTTACCGAAACTGTATATTCCGACTTTTTCAAACTGTTGTCATTAAAGCTGAAAGACGCAGACAACACTACAGTACCGGCGTCATTTCGTGCAAATAGCGATTATTCCAATCAATCAGGAGTAATAATTGACTCAAAGGCTCTGAAATTCGGAGTGGAATATACCCTGACCATTCCCAAAGGGACCTACGGTGATGCGGAATGGTTCGGAGAGACAGTAGAAGTACCCAGAGTGTCTGGACACGCAAATTCCGAATTCGAAGTCAAATTCAGTCTGGAAAACGAGTCATCAGGCGTGGATATGATAACTTGTGAGAAAAATAATTCAACAGAAGTATATAACCTCCACGGAATGAAAGTCGGCAATTCAACAGACAATCTTCCTGCCGGTATATATGTAATCAATGGAAAAAAAGCCGTTGTCAGATAATATGTCCTAATTCCGGTTCGCCAGGTAAAGTCAAAAGTAAAGGACTTGGCCGGATACCAATGCCGGGCCAAGGCCGAATATGCATAAAAACTGTAGAAATCGGAATTTTAGGAAATAGAGAATGAAAAAGTTGGATAATTGCGAAAAAACGTGTAATTTTGCAAAACATGAATGGCCGGAGGCCATGATGTGTATCCTTCTTTAATATTGCGATAGTAGCTCAGTTGGTAGAGCATCAGCTTCCCAAGCTGAGGGTCGCG